>NZ_JAUQTX010000119.1:0-19615 GCF_059803775.1 Azospirillum sp. UFLA03-27
ACTTCAGGGCGGCCACGCCAAAACCGCGGGAATCCTCTTACACCCCCTTGGCCATCGCGGCCGAGTAACAGGTGGCATTCCCGGCCGGCCTTGGGAGCGCAAAGGGTTCTTAAGCGCAAAGGGTGCTCGACGGCGCCCGGAACCGTCCGATGTTGTCCAGGCCCACGGGGCACGGTGCTGGCGCCGTGACCCGTGGGCTTCAACGCGCCAACCATCCATCTGGAGCTTCTAGCTGGAGCCGTCCGTCGGTTCTGAGGCGCTCTTCGATGGCCGGCTTGTCCGTTCCGTTCGCCCGCAGGAGAACCGATTCTCCGGACGCCGGGAAGACACCGGTCAGCGCGGTCACAACCACCTGATGCGTCACCAGCACGACCGGAGTGCCATCGGCTGGCAGTCCCGCCAGAAAGCGGCGCAACGAGGCCATCTGTGCATCCTGCTCCTCACGCCGCTCGAAGAACGAGTTGAGCACCGGAAGCTCCCGCACCGCACCGACATCGAGAAGCCGCGCCGTTTCCAGGCATCGACACCATTGGCTTGAATAGACCGTGGCCCCCCCGACAGCGAGGCTGCGCAGCCGATCACCGACCCGCCGTGCCTGCTCGCGGCCGTTCGCGTCCAAGTTGCGCTGGGTCGCACAATCGCGGAGCTGAAAATTCGGCGGATCGCCGACTCCGGGTGCCTCCGCATGCCTCATGAGGATGATCAATCCCCTTGGATCGACTTTGCCGGGATCAGCGGCCGAACCCACCGAAGCGGAACACGCGATCAAAACGGCAATGGCCACGAGGGCAATGGCGATGAGGGCAAGCGACCTGCGGCGGAACGGCTTCGGCATCGGACCATCGCGGTTGACGGCAAACTGATGAGGTCAATATTGGTCCGGCGAGCCGAAAGCCCAGGCCACCTTGCGGCCCGCCACTCTGCCACCAGACGGCGTCGGCGTGTCTCGCATCCGGGACGTCCCACCCCTGGAGCCGCTCCCTACGACACGCTTGCCGACAGGGCCCGCGACAGCGCGGCATGGCTGGCGTAGCCGACGTCGCGAGCCGCCTGCTTCAGCGTCGCCCCCTCACCCAGCCGGGCTCTCGCCAATTGAAGGCGCCAGCTCCGCAGATAGAGACCCGGCGTCATGCCCACCACCTCGGCGAAGGTTTCGGCGAAGACGCTGCGCGACATGCCGGCCTCATCCGCCATGCGTTCCAGGGTCCAGGCTGCCGATGGTTGCTCATGCAGCCGGACCAACACGCGGGACAGCGCGGGATGGGCCAGACCGGCCAGCAATCCCGTGCGGCCGTCCGCCCGTTCAATGGCGTGGCGCAGCACATGGACGATCGCGACCTCCGCCAGCCGATCCAGGACGACCTGACGGCCACACCCCTGCCCTCCCGCCTCGTCGAACAGCAACTCCAGCACCGCGGCCAAGGCCTGCGCCTGATCGAGCGGGACGACCATGACGTCGGGCAGTCCATGCTCCAGCGGGTTGCGCAGGCCGCCGAGGTCGATGTCGGCGCAGACGAGATCCACCGTAGCCGCCTCGCTCCGCCCGTCCGTATCGGTGGTGTCCATTTCGGTGGTCAGGTGATGGCGGTGCGCCCGCGGCAGGAGGATGGCCGCAGGTCCCATCACCTCAAGGAGGCGCCCCCGTCCGCTCTCCAGACCGAGGCGCCCGCCCCGCAGCAGGTGGAGATGGCCGCCGGCGCGCTCGCCCAGCACGGCGCCCGTCCCGCAGAATCCGCCGGCGTGAAACACCCGCGCGGTGATGCGCACACGCTGCAAGGCGGCAGCCAAACGGTCCGGCTGGTTCATGATGGCCTTTCGGACGATCTGCAAACAAAAACGGACGATCTGTTGCGGATCGTACGGCTATCCTCTGCCCATGTCGAGGCGGCATCGGGTCGCCTCACCGATTTGGAAGGACAGACTCCCATGGCCCGCATCATTCCCGTCGACCGCAGCAACCCGCCCGCCGCAGTCGCTCCGCAACTCGCCGCCATCAAGGCGAAGATCGGAAAGGTACCGAACGTGCTGGCCACGCTGGCGCACTCCCCCGCGGCGCTCGGCAGCTATCTGGCCGTCACCGGCGCGCTGGCCGGAGGCGCCTTGTCCGCCAAGGATCGGGAGCGCATCGCGCTGGCCGTCGCGCAGGCGAACGGCTGCGACTACTGCCTTTCCGCCCACAGCCTGAGCGGCAAGGCCGTCGGGCTGAGCGAGACGGAGGTGTTGGTGGCGCGCGCCGGCCAGCCGGAGGACCCGCGCTCGAACGCCATCGTGACGCTGGCCCGGTCCATCGTGGACAACCGTGGGCGCGTCCCGACGGTGGTGCTCGAGGCCGTCCGGGCGGCCGGGCTCGACGACGCCATCATCCTGGAGGTGCTGGCCAACACCGTCGGCAGCGTCCTGACCAACTACGCCAACAACCTGATCGAAACCGACCTCGACTTCCCCAGGGCGCCGGCCCTTCCGTCCTGATTGGCGGTGATCGAGCATCTGAAGGCGCAACCGCGCCATGCCGCTGAAAGCCTTCAGCGTCGAGACGATGAAAGGTCTGGCGACCGACGCCGCGGAGGTCATCGTCGAGGCCATCCGCGACAACCCGGGCGGCGAGCGCACGCTGGTCCACGACGTCAACGCAAGCCTCGCCGCCACCCCACCCCTGTTTGATCCCGTCCGGGCTCGCCGATCAGCCTTTCCGTTCTCTTTTATAACGGGTGGCAGCCGCAGCTTTCGCGCGCTGTGGAACTCCGCCAATCCATGCAACCATCGATGTTCCTGAAGCGGGAGCGAAGGCGGCCATGATGGTGGTGGGGACAAGCAAAGCCGCATTCTGGATGAAGGCCGGTCCGGCGATGCTCCTTATCGCCATCGCGGCGGTCGGTGGCTTGGGAATGGCCGGCCCATCCGGCCACCGCGCCCATGCCGCCGACACCGCCCAGAATGCCCCGCCGCCGGTGACGGTCAGCCCGCCGCTGCGCAAGGAGATAGTCGAATGGGACGAGTTCACCGGCCAGTTCCAGGCGGTGGACTTCGTGGAAATCCGGGCACGGGTCAGCGGCTATCTCGACTCCATCGCGTTCCAGGACGGGCAAGTCGTCAAGCAGGGCGATCCGCTGTTCGTCATCGACCCGCGGCCGTTCGAGGCGGCTCTGGCCTCGGCGCGGGCGGAGCAGCAGCAGGCCGAAGCCAAGCTGGACCTGTCGAACCGTCAGCTCGCCCGCGCGTCGGAGCTGCGGCGCAGCGACAACGTCGCGGCCAGCGTGTTCGACGAGCGTCAGCAGCAGGTCCGCGTCGATGCCGCCGGTGTCGAGGTGGCGAAAGCCGCCGTCCGGACGGCCGAGCTGAACCTGAATTTCACCCGCATCACCGCCCCGATCGCCGGCCGCATCAGCCGGCGCGAGGTCAGCGTCGGCAACCTCATCGTCGGCGGGGACACCAGCACGACGACCCTGTTGACCACCATCGTTTCGCTCGACCCGATCTACTTCATCTTCGACATGAGCGAAGCCGACTACCTCGCCTACCAACGGGCGGCGGCGCGCGGCGCGCTGAAGTCGCAACGCGACGGCGGCATCGAGGTCGAGGGCCGCCTGTTCGACGAGCAGAGCTGGCCCCTGAAGGGCACGCTGAACTTCATCGACAATCAGGTGAGCCCCGGCGCCGGCACCATCCGTGCCCGCGCCGTCTTTCCCAACCCGTCGCTGCTGCTGACGCCCGGCCAGTTCGGGCGGCTGCGCCTGCCGGGGTCCGACCGCTACACCGCTACGCTGATCCCCGATCAGGCGGTGGTCAGCGACCAGGCCAACAAGATCGTCCTGACGGTCGCCGACGATGGGACGGTGGTGCCGAAGCCGGTGCGGCTCGGCCCCATTGAGGACGGGCTGCGCGTCGTGCGCTCCGGGCTGGAGGAGACGGACAAGGTCATCATCAACGGCCTCGTCCGGGCCCGGCCGGGTGCCAAGGTGACCCCGCAGGACGGACGGATCGAGCCACCCAAGCCGCCGGCCGGTTGAGCGGAGCCGGGGCCATGAACATTTCGCACTTCTTCATCAACCGGCCGATCTTCGCGGCGGTCCTGTCCATCTTCATCACGCTGATCGGGGTTTTCGCCTATCTGACCCTGCCGGTCGCGCAATATCCGGAAATCGCACCACCGACCATCGTGGTCAACGCGACCTATCCCGGCGCGTCGGCGCAGGTGGTCGCCGACACCGTGTCCGCTCCCATCGAGCAGGAGGTCAACGGCGTCGAGGACATGCTCTACATGGCCTCGCAGGCGACAAGCGACGGGCGCCTCCAGCTTACCATCACCTTCAAGCTGGGCACCGACCTGGACACCGCGCAGGTGCTGGTGCAGAACCGACTCGCCGTGGCCGAGCCCCGCCTGCCGGAGGACGTGCGGCGCATCGGCGTGACCGTGCGCAAGAACTCGCCCGACATGCTGATGGTGATCCACCTGAACTCGCCGGACGGGACGCGCGACCAGCTCTACATGTCCAATTACGCGCTGCTGCAGATCAAGGACGTTCTGGCGCGCCTGGACGGGGTGGGCGACATCCAGGTGTTCGGCGCCCGTGACTACGCCATGCGGGTCTGGCTTGACCCCGACCGGGTGGCGGCGCGCGGCCTGACCGCCGGCGACGTGGTGCGGGCGATCCAGGCGCAGAATGTCCAGGTGTCGGGCGGCGTCATCAACCAGCCGCCGGTGCCGGCTCCCGGCGCCTTCCAACTGAACGTCGAGACGCTGGGCCGCCTGACCGACCCGCGCGAGTTCGGCAACATCATCGTCAAGACCGACGGGGCCGCGGTCACCCGTCTGCGCGACGTGGCCCGGGTCGAGCTGGGGGCGCAGGACTACAACCTCAACGCCTATCTGGACCGTCAGCAGGCGGTGCCGCTGGTCATCTTCCAGAGGCCGGGCTCCAACGCGCTGGAAACCGCCGACCGCATCCTGGCAACCATGGCGGACCTGTCCAAGGGCTTCCCCAGCGGGATGCGCTACGATGTGGTCTACAACCCGACGGAGTTCATCGCGCAGTCCGTGGAGGAGGTCTACAAGACGATCTTCGAGGCCGTGGCGCTGGTCGTCGTCGTCGTCATCCTGTTCCTCCAGACGTGGCGCGCCTCCATCGTGCCGATCGCCGCGATCCCGGTCTCGCTGATCGGCACCTTCACGGTCCTGGCGGCGCTGGGCTACTCGCTGAACACGCTGTCGCTGTTCGGACTGGTGCTGGCGATCGGCATCGTCGTGGACGACGCCATCGTCGTGGTGGAGAATGTGGAGCGGTTCATCCGCCAGGGCATGAAGCCCAAGGACGCCGCGCACGAGACGATGAACGAGGTCGGCGGCGCGCTGATCGCCATCGCTCTCGTGCTCACCGCGGTGTTCATTCCGGCGGCCCTGGTCAGCGGCATCTCCGGGCAGTTCTTCCGCCAGTTTGCGGTGACCATCGCGACCGCCACGGTGATTTCCTGCCTGGTGTCGCTGACCCTCAGCCCGGCGTTGTGCGCTCTGCTGTTCAAGCCGCACGAGGAGCACCCGCCCAAGCCGTCGCCATTGACGCGCCCGGTCCACGCCTTCTTCCGCGGCTTCAACCGGGGGTTCGACCGGCTGTCCAACGGCTATGCCGGGCTGACCGGGCGGCTGGTGCGGCTGCCGGTGATTGTGCTGGCGGTCTACGGCGTGCTGCTCGCCCTCACGGCGTGGCAGTTCAGCCGGGCGCCGACGGGATTCATCCCGAACCAGGACCAGGGCTATCTCATCACGGTGGTGCAGTTGCCGCCCGGTTCGTCGCTGGCCCGCACGGACGAGGTGGTGCGCACCGCGGTCGATACGCTGCTGAAGACGCCGGGGGTGATCCACGCCGTGCCCTTCGCCGGCTTCGACGGCGCCACCTTCACCAACGCGCCGAACGCCGGGGCGATCTTCGTCACCCTCGCCCCATTCGCCGACCGCATCCCCAATGGCCAGACCGCGGAGTCCGTGCTGGGCGACCTGCGGACCCGGCTGGGCGCCATCGAGGACGCCTTCATCATCACCATCCCGCCGCCGCCGGTGCGCGGCATCGGCAACTCCGGCGGCTTCAAGATGATGGTCGAGGACAAGCGGGGCCGCGGCCTGCCCGCGCTTGAGGAGGCGGTGAACGAGCTGTCCGCCGCGGCGAACCGCATCCCAGGCCTCGTCGGCGTGTTCTCGCTGTTCAACACCAAGACGCCGAAGGTCTTCGCGGACATCGACCGCCAGCGCGCGGAAATGCTGGGCGTCACCGCCGATCAGGTGTTCGAGGCGCTGCAGATCTATGTCGGCTCCGCCTTCGTCAACGAGTTCAACCTGCTGGGCCGCACCTACCGTGTGACCGCGCAGGCCGACGGGCGGTTCCGCCAGACCCCACGCGACATCGCCAACCTGAAGACCCGCAACGCGCAGGGCGACATGGTCCCGATCGGGGCGGTGGCGGAGTTTCAGAACATCACCGGACCCTACCGCGTCGCCCGCTACAACCTCTATCCGGCGGCGGAGCTTCAGGGAAACACGCTGCCCGGCTTCTCCACGGGCTACGCGCTGGCGGCGATGGAGAAGGCGGCGGCCGACACGCTGCCGGACGGCTTCGGCTTCGAATGGACCGAACTGGCCTATCAGGAGAAGGCGGCGGGCAACACCGGCCTGCTGGTGTTCGGCCTGTCCGTCGTCTTCGTCTTCCTGGTGCTGGCGGCGCAGTATGAGAGCTGGGCGATGCCACTGTCGGTCATCCTGATCGTGCCGATGTGCCTGCTGGCCTCGGTGACCGGCCTGCTGATGCGCGGGCTGGCGGTGGACATCCTGGCGCAGGTGGGGTTCGTCGTGCTGGTCGGGCTGGCCGCCAAGAACGCCATTCTCATCGTCGAGTTCGCCCGCCAGAACGAGCTGTTCGAGGGCAAGGACCGCTTCGAGGCCGCGGTCGCGGCGGCGCGCACCCGGCTTCGCCCGATCCTGATGACGTCCTTCGCCTTCATCCTGGGCGTCGTGCCGCTGATGATCGCGCAAGGCGCGGGGGCGGAGATGCGCCAGTCGCTGGGCACCGCGGTGTTCATGGGAATGCTGGGGGTCACCCTGTTCGGCCTGATCTTCACCCCGGTGTTCTATACGGTGATCCGCGGCCTGTTCAGCGGGCCGCTGGCCGTCAACCAGCATCCCTCCCCAAGCACGGAAGAGCAGCCTGTCCATCCCCAATCCGGGACGGACACCAACCGGTCCGGAGGGTACCGTCGGGCCGGCGAGGAGGTTCCAGGGACATCCGCTCCCGAGCGGTGAACTGCGCCGGACGGGCTCAGTCCGGCGGAATGCCCAGCCGCAGCAGCATCTCCACGAGGCCGCTTTCCCCAACGGCCAGGGCGGCCTGGGACGGCGTCAACCAACGGCGCTCGCGCTGGCCCTTCTCGGGCCACTCGTCCAGCACCTCGTCGACTTCCAGCAGGAAGACGGTCACCGCGCACAGGACCGACTTGTTGACGCTCAGCCGCTTCATGTAGCGGAAATTGCCGAAGGGCCGGTGATCGACGGTGCCCCGCACGCCGGCTTCCTCGTAGGCCTCCCGCGCCGCCATGGCGCAAGGCTTCACGCCCTCCTCCGCCCACCCCTTGGGGATGATCCACCGCTTGGTTTCCCGCGACGTGACCAGCAGGATTTCCGGCCGGCCGTTGCGAAGGCGGAAAGGAAGGGCGGCGTATTGGGTGGCGGGAGTGCGGCTGCTCATCATGTCCAAGTGGGAAGGCAAGACCCGCGATCCAATTCGGCTGAACGGGATGGCGGGCGATCATTCTTATGACGATGGGCGGCTGTGCTTCGTGCCGCCCATCGTCATCATGATCATCCCCTATTAACGTTACTCAGTGGCAAATTCTTCCGTCAGACGGTCAATAATTTCGCCTACGCCAAACCGGATAGGATCGCTGGCCGGAAGGTTATGGGCCTTGGCCGCCGCCTCCAAACAGGCGCGCGCCTCGTCCTCGCCATAGGCCTTGGTGTTGATGGCGATTCCGACCGGGCGGATGGCCGGGTTGGTCAGTTGCCCGCAGCGGATCGTCAGGTCGATGACCTCCTGGATCGACGGCAGCGGGTGCTGCACGCCGCGCATGGTGGTCCGGGTCGGCTCGTGGCAGACGACGAAGGCGTCCGGCTGGGCGCCGTGCAGCAGCCCCAGCGACACACCCGCGAAGGACGGGTGGTAGAGCGAGCCCTGCCCCTCGATCAGGTCCCAGTGGGCCGGGTCCGCCGCCGGGGCGATCCACTCCACCGCGCCGGAGATGAAGTCCGCCACCACCGCGTCGATGGCGACCCCGCGCCCGGAGATGAAGACGCCGGTCTGGCCGGTGGCCCGGAAATCGGCGTCCATGCCGCGGGCGCGCATTTCCTTCTCCAGGGCCAACGCCGTGTATTTCTTGCCGACGGAGCAGTCGGTGCCGACCGTCAGCAGCCGCCGGCCCGGACGCTTGGTCCCCTTGCCGGTGGCGAAGCGCTCGTCGGAATGGCGCACGTTGAAGAGCTGGCGGCCATGGCGCGCCGCCGCGTCGGCGATGGCCGGGATGCTTTCCAATCGGGTGTGCAGGCCGCTCGCCACGTCCATGCCGGCCTCGATGGCCTGGACGATGACACTCGTCCAATGCTCCGGCAGGACGCCGCCGGCGTTCACCACGCCGACCACCAGCGTGCGGGCGCCCTGCCCCGCCGCCTCCGCGATCGTCATGTCGGGAATGCCGAGGTCGGCCTTGCAGCTTTCCAGCCGGATCTGGCCGAGGCACCAGTCGCGCCGCCAGTCCACGATGCCCTGCGCCGTCTTGGCGCCGAGCTGGTCCTGCACATCGCCGAGGAACATCAGGTAGGGATGGGGAATGTTCATGATCGGGTCCTCTCGAAGAGTCCGGTTGTTCTTGTCAGGCGGCTTCGGGGCTCAGGCCGTTTCCGGCGTCAGGCGGCGGGCGGACATCTGGCGGAGCAGGACGGGCACGATCAGCGCCAGCCCCAGCAGCGACGAATACAGCTCCGGCGCGACCAGCAGGATGGCGGCAAACCCTAGCAGCACCCGTTCCCAGGTCCGCATGGTGGTCAGCAGCCAGCCGGTGAGCGTGGCGCCCAGGCAGACGATGCCGACGATGCAACCGAAGAAGGCGATGAGGAAGTCCGGCCAGGTGAAGCCCGGCGCCACCAGAAGGAGCGACGGCGAGAAGACGAAGACGAAGGGCACCAGAGCCTTCGCCAGACCCAGTCGGAAGGCGGTGTTGCCGGTCTTGAAGGGGTCCGCTCCCGCCATGCCCGCCGCCGCGTAGGCGGCCAGCGCGACCGGCGGCGTGATGTCCGCCAGCACGCCGTAATAGAAGACGAAGAAGTGCGCGACGATCGGCGCCACGCCCAGCAGCCCCAGCGCCGGCGCGGCGATGGTCGCCATGATGATGTAGTTGGCCGTCGTCGGGATGCCGCAACCCATCAGAATGCAGACGATGCCCGTCATGATCAGGGTGAACAGCAGCGTCAGCCCCTTCACGTCGGCCAGCCAGCCCGGCAGGAAGGCGCCGAGCACCCCGGCCATCTCGCCGGCGGTGGAGGTGACGATGTAGGAGATCTTGAAGCCGACGCCGGTCAGCGTGACCACGCCGACGATGATGCCCACGGAAGCGGCCGCGGCGCCGACCGCCAGCGCGTATTTGGCTCCGTCGCGCAGGCCGTCCAGAACCTCCCGGATGGTCATGCGCTTGCGCGGGTTCAGCAGGCCGACCGCGATGCACAGGGTGATGCCCCAGAAGGCCGCCAGATAGGGGGTGTAGCCGGCGATCAGGATGCCGATCAGCACCACCAGCGGGATGACCGTCGGCCAGTCGCGGCGGAAGGCTTCCTTCAGGTCCGGCATCTCGTCCGGGCGCAGGCCGCGCAGGCCGTTGCGCTTGGCTTCCAGATGCACCTGAACCAGCACGCCGAAGAAATGCATGAAGGCCGGGACGATGGCCGCCAGGATGATGGTCGTGTAGGGCAGGCCCAGGAACTCGATCATCAGGAAGGCGGCGGCCCCCATGATCGGCGGGGTGATCTGCCCGCCGGTCGAGGCCGTCGATTCCACGGCGGCGGCGAAATGAGGCTTGTAGCCCAGACGCTTCATCGCCGGGATGGTCAGCGAGCCCACCGTCACTGTGTTGGCGACCGACGAGCCGGAGATCATGCCGAACAGCGCCGAGCCGAAGATGGCGACCTTGGCGGGACCGCCGGCGTAGCGCCCGGCCACCCAGGCCGCGCAGTCGAGGAAGAGCTGACCCAACCCGATGCGCGTGGCGAAGACTCCGAACAGCACGAAATGGAAGACGTAGGTCGCCACCACGCCGAGCGCGATGCCGTAAATGCCCTGCGTCGTCAGGTACAGGTGATCGACGAGCTGCGACACCGTGGCGCCGGGATGCTTCAGCAGCCCCGGCATCTGCGGTCCCCAGATCGCGTAGAGCATGAAGATCGACGCGATGATCGGCAGCGGCCAGCCGACCGACCGGCGGGTCGCCTCCAGCAGCACGATGATCAGGACGGAGCCGAGGATCACGTCGGTGGTGGTCGGGTTGCCGACGCGGAAGGCCAGATCGTCGAGCGGGATCAGCGGGACGTGCATCACCGCGACGACCGCGCCGATGGCCAGCGCCCAGTCCTGAAGGCCGATGCCGAGCGGGCGCAGCAGGGTGCCCATCACCGGTTCGCCGTAGCCGCGCTTGGTGAAGGGGAAGACCAGGAAGACGAGGCCCAGCACGAAGGAAAGATGGATGCCGCGGTGCTCCATCTCCCCCAGCAGGCCGAATCCCGCAGTGTAGTAGTGGAACAGCGACAGAATAATCAGCAGGCCGCCGACCAGATGTCCCGCCAGCGGCGACAGCGGCCGGAAGCGGATTTCGGAGTCGAACTTCTCCTCCAGCTCCCGCGCCTTGGCCTCGTCGAGTTCCATGGACGCGGACTCCAGCCGGATGTCGGGCGGCGGGTCGCGATGGGTATCGGTCATGGATGCTCCAGAATGAATCGGGCGGGGCCGGGGGCTTGCTTCATGACCCCTCAAACCCGAAAACCCTCCAACCCCGGGAGGGAAGGAGGGAATGACCCCACGGGTGGGGACGGGAAAGGGCCGCGCCATGCCGGAACGGCCCCGCCCGGTGCATCGTGTTCAGAGGCGCCTTACTTCAGGACGCCCTGTTCCTTGTAGAACTTCTCCGCACCCGGATGCAGCGGGATGCCGAGGCCCGAGGTGGCGTTCTTCAGCGTGACGAGCTTGCCCTTGGCGTGGCCGGCGTCGAGCGCGGCGCGGCTCTTCTCGTTGTAGAGCGTCTTGACGATGTTGTAGACGAGATCGTCCGGCTGCTTGGCGCTGGTCAGCCACTGGGCGTTGACGGAGATGGTCGCCGTCTCCGGAACGTCCTTGTAGGTGCTGGCCGGAACGGTGTCCTTGGCGAAGAACTGGTACTGGCCCAGCATCTTGTCGACTTCCGGCCCGGTGATCGGAACCAGCGAGATGCCCGACGAGGTCGCGAGTTCGGAGATGGCGCCGGTCGGGTAGCCGCCGACGAAGAAGTAGGCGTCCAGCGCGCCGTCGCGCAGGCGGTCGCCGGCCGGACCCGGCTTCAGATACTCCGCCTTCACGTCCTTCTCGGTCAGGCCGAAGGCGCCCAGCACGATGCGCGCGTCGACCAGCGTGCCCGAGCCCGGCTCGTCCAGCGACACCCGCTTGCCCTTCAGGTCGGCGACCGACTTGATGTTGGCGTCCTTGCGGGCGACCAGATGGATGGTTTCCGGGTAGAGCGTGGCGATGACGCGCAGGTCCTCCACCTTGCCCTTGCCCTCGAACAGGCCGGTGCCGGTGTGGGCCCAATAGGCGACGTCCGACTGCGAGAAGCCCGACTCGGACGAGCCGCCGTTGATCGCGTTGATGTTGGCGACGGAGCCGTTGGAGGCCACGGCGGTGGCCACCAGACCGGGCACGCCGCCGTTGGTGCCGGAGATGACGTTGGCGATCAGGCCACCCACCGGATAGTAGGTGCCGGCGGTGCCGCCCGTGCCGATGCGGAAGAAGGCCGGGGTCTGCGCCACGGCGACGGTGGCGCCGATGGCGACCGCGCCCGCCACGGCAGCGAAGGCCAGACGGCGGGTCTTGGACATGAACTTCACGACAACCTCCCAATTATTTCGCGTCGTAACGAAATCATGCCTTTGGGTAGGAGGCTTGTCGATACGAATGGGTGCCCCGTCCGCACATACGGCCCATTCCGGAGGCGGACGGGCGGTATGTGCGGACGAAACGCGTCAGTCCTTCAGCAGTGCCGCCGCGTGGTGGCGCAGATGGTCGTCGATGAAGCTGGCGATGAAGAAGTAACTGTGGTCGTAGCCCGGCTGCATCCGCAGGGTCAGCGGGTGGCCCGCTGCCTCCGCCGCCCGCTGCAGGTTTTCCGGCTTCAGCTGCTTCTCCAGAAAGCTGTCGGCATCGCCCTGGTCCACCAGGATCGGCAGCTTCTCGGTGGCGCGGCCCAGCAGGGCGCAGCTGTCCCACTCCAGCCACGCCGCGTAGTCGGTGCCGAAGAAGCGCTCGAACGCCTTCTCGCCCCAGGGCACGCTCGCCGGGTTGCCGATCGGCGCGAAGGCCGACACGGCGCGGTAACGGCCCGGATGGCGCAGCGCGCAGACCAACGCGCCATGCCCGCCCATGGAATGGCCGGAGATCGAACGCCGGTCGGTCACCGGCAGTTCGGCCTCGACCAGTTCCGGCAGTTCGCGCACCACATAGTCGTGCATGCGGTAATGCTTCGCCCACGGCTCCCGCGTCGCGTTGACGTAGAAGCCGGCGCCCAGCCCGAAGTCCCAGGCGCCGTCCGGGTCGCCGGGCACGTCGGGGCCGCGCGGGCTAGTGTCCGGCGCGACGATGGCGATGCCGAGTTCCGCCGCCATCCGCATGGCGCCGGCCTTCTGCATGAAGTTCTCGTCCGTGCAGGTCAGGCCGGACAGCCAGTAGAACACCGGCACCCTGCCCGATTCGGCCTGCGGCGGCAGATAGACGGCGAACACCATGTCGCAGTCCAGCACCGCGGAGCGGTGCCGGAAGCGCTTGTGCCAGCCGCCGAAGCAGCGGTTCGCCGCGATCTGGGTCAATTGCGACTCCATCCGGTCCTCACGGGTTGTAGAGGATGACGGAACGGATGCTCTTGCCCTCGTGCATCAGATCGAAGGCCTCGTTGATGTCCTCCAACCCCATGGTGTGGGTGATGAAGGTGTCCAGCTCGAACTCGCCCTTCAGGTAGCGCTCCACGTAATCCGGCAGCTCCGACCGGCCGCGCACGCCGCCGAAGGCGGAGCCGCGCCAGACGCGCCCGGTGACCAGCTGGAACGGGCGGGTGCTGATCTCCTCCCCCGCCCCGGCGACGCCGATGATCACCGACTCGCCCCAGCCCTTGTGGCAGCATTCCAGCGCCGCGCGCATCACCTTGACGTTGCCGATGCACTCGAAGCTGTAATCAACGCCACCGTCGGTCATCTCGACCAGAACCTCCTGGATCGGGCGGTCGTAATCCTGCGGGTTCACCACGTCGGTGGCGCCGAGCTGCTTGGCGATCTCGAACTTGTCGGGGTTGATGTCGATGCCGATGATGCGCGACGCCTTCGCCATAACGGCGCCGATGATCGCCGACAGGCCGATGCCGCCCAGGCCAAAGATCGCCACCGTCGAGCCCGGTTCGACCTTCGCGGTGTTGCGCACGGCGCCCATACCGGTGGTCACGCCGCAGCCGAGCAGGCAGACCTTCTCCAGCGGCGCCGCCTTGTTGATCTTGGCGACCGCGATCTCAGGCAGCACCGTGTATTCGGAGAAGGTGGAGGTGCCCATGTAATGGAACACCGGCTGGCCCTTCACCGTGAAGCGGCTGGTGCCGTCCGGCATCAGGCCCTTGCCCTGAGTGGCGCGGATCGCCTGACAGAGGTTGGTCTTGCCGGACAGGCAGAATTTGCACTTGCCGCATTCCGGCGTGTAGAGCGGGATCACATGGTCGCCGACCTGGACGGAAGTGACGCCCGGCCCGACCTCCTCGACGATGCCGGCGCCCTCATGGCCCAGGATCGCCGGAAACACGCCCTCCGAATCCATGCCGGACAGGGTGTAGGCGTCGGTGTGGCAGACGCCGGTGGCGACGATGCGCACCAAGACCTCGCCCTGCTTGGGCGCTGCGACCTCGACCTCTTCGATGTCAAGGGGGCGCTTCGCTTCCCAGGCCACCGCCGCGCGTGACTTCACCATCCCACCGTCTCCATGCGTTCGCGTTTCTTTGATGATCGACGTTAGCATTCCGCGCGCGTTGACAACGCTGCAATGTTGGAGAGGATTGTTGCCGTATGGGGATAATCGGCGCGGCATTGGAGGTCTGACGGGTGAGCCGCTGGGATGGCATCGACGAATTCGTGGCGGTCGCCGAGTGCGGCGGCTTCTCCCGCGCGGCGGAGCGGCTGCGCATCTCCTCCTCGCAGGTCAGCCGGCAGGTGGCGCGGCTGGAGGACCGGCTGCAGGCCCGCCTGTTCTACCGCACCACCCGCAGCGTGACGCTGACCGAGGCCGGCCGCTCCCTGCTCGCCCAGTGCCGCCGCCTGATCGAGGAGCGGGACGAGGCGCTGCTCGCCGTCAGCGACCTCCAGGCGGAGCCCAAGGGCCTGCTGCGGCTGACCTGCGCGGTGGCCTACGGCGAGCGGTTCGTCGTCCCGCTGGTCAACGATTTCCTGGAGCGCCACCCCCAGCTCCGCGTCGAGATCGAGCTGACGAACCGCCGGCTGGATCTGGTGCATGAAGGGGTGGATCTCGCGGTGCGGCTGGGGCGCCTGATGGATTCCAGCCTCGTCGCCACGCGGATCGCGCCGCGGGTCATGCATCTGTGCGCCGCCCCGTCCTATCTGGAGCGGCGCGGGACGCCGCGTCGGCTGGCCGACCTCACCGAGCACGACTGCCTGACCGGCACCGCGGACGGCTGGACCTTCGACGCAGGCTCGCTGGAGGATGGCACCTCGGAAGGAAGCGGCCCGGAGTGGCTGTTCCGGCCGCAGGGGCGCTGGCGCTGCAACAGCGGCACGGCGGTGCTGGACGCCGCGCTGCGCGGCTTCGGGCTGTGCCAGCTGCCCGACTACTATGTGGTGGAGCATCTGACGGCGGGGCGGCTGGTCGCCCTTCTGGAAGCCCACCGCCCGCCCAACACCGCCGTCTGGGCCGTCTACCCGCCGCAGCGCCACTTGTCGCCCAAGGTGCGGCTGCTGATCCAGCATCTCAAGGAAGGGCTGGCCCGGCGGCCGGAATATCGCTGACGACACGACACCCGCGCCCAAAGAGAAAATCATTTCACCCGACACCTGTCATGCGTCTTCCTGCCGCAGAACATTTCTCATCAGGAGTGACGGCCGTCACGCTCATCTACCCTGAATTGCCGATACCGTCGCGCGCCGCAGGGATGCGGGTACCGAACAACGATCAATCAGGAGATGAGGATGTCGACGATCATTGGCACTGCGGGCGCGGACTCCCTGACGGGTGGATACGATGCCGATACCCTTTCAGGATTAGAGGGCAACGACACCTTGCGCGGTGGGGGAGGCAGCGATCTTCTTGACGGTGGCGCCGGCGATGACTGGCTTTATGGTGTCTCCGGCTCCGACACGCTGCTTGGTGGCGATGGCGACGACCACCTCCATGTCGCGGCCATCCTCTACCATTACAATCAGGTGGATGGCGGAGCCGGCTTCGACACCCTTGTCGTGGAGGGGAGCGGGTCCATCATCGTCGACCTCGCGGCATCACAGATCGAAAGGGTCTATGGCGGTGATGGAAATGACAGCTACAGCAACCACTTCGCCGCCACCGCCGTGGAGATCAACGCGGGAGCCGGCAACGACAATCTGTTCGGAGGCAACGGAAACGACACCCTGCGCGGCGATGACGGGAACGATACCATCAATGGCGGCCTGGGGGCCGATGTGATCATCGGCGGCGACGGCATCGACTTGGCGTCCTACATGTACTCCAACGAGGCGGTCACGGTTGACCTTTCCACCGGCATCGGCGTCGGCGGCCACGCGGAGGGCGACCTCCTCAGCGGGATCGAAAATCTCTACGGGTCCTATATGAGCGACACCCTGACCGGGGATTCCGGAGACAACAAGCTGCAAGGGGGGAGCGGCAACGACACTCTTTCCGGCGGGGCCGGAAACGACACCCTTCTGGGCGACTTCGGCAACGATGTCCTGATCGGCGGCGCCGGTGCCGACGCCTTCCGCTTCAACCGGTTTTTCGGAAATGCGGACGTGATCCTGGACTTTGAAAGCGGGGTGGATCGCATCGAACTCGAAGGCTCGAGTTTCGGTCTCCCCGACGGAACGCTTGACGCGGGTCTGTTCGCGCTGGATGCGCCGACGGACGCGGATGACCGCTTCATATTCGACACCGCAACCGGAACGCTGTCCTACGACGCCGACGGCTCCGGCTCCGGCGCCGCCGTCGTGATGGCGACGCTGAATGTGAGGACCCTGTCCGCTTCTGACATCGTGTCCGTCCCTTACCAGCCTTTGTAAAAACTTCGCGTCAGCGACGTGGCGATCCGTCTCTTCGACGGCCCGCCACATCGCTTGTTTCCGATCGGAGCATCCCGCTCAGCAGGCGGTCTGGCGCGGCGTGCGCTCGACCTCCAGGCCGAAGAACGGGCGCAGGGCGGTGCCCAGATAGTTGCCGGCCAGCGCCGCGACGATCCACACCCAGCCGTGCAGGCTGCCCGACGCGATCCCGCTGAAATAGGCGCCGATGTTGCAGCCGTAGGCGAGGCGCGAGCCGTAGCCGAGCAGAAGCCCACCGACCACCGCCGCCACCAGCGACCGCAACGGCAGTTTCCACACCGGGGCGAACTTGCCGGCCAGACCGGCGGCGAGCAGCGCCCCCAGGATGATGCCGAAATCCATCACCGAGGTGACGTCGGTCAGCACGCTCTCCTGCAACGCCCTGGCCTGGGCCGGCGCTTGCCAGAAGGGCCAGGAGACGACGTCCACGCCCAGCCCAGCCAGCCCTTTGCTGCCCCACAGCGCGAAGGCCGAGGTGATGCCCCACGGGCGCCCGGCCAGCGCCAGCGTCGCGAAGTTCAGCACGGCCAATGCCACCGCTCCCCAGACCAGCGGCCAGGGGCCACGCAGGAAGCGCCGCAGGCCCTCGGTCTTGGCCGGGGCGCCTTCGATCAGGCGGCCGTGGCGCCGCTTCTCCAGCGCGAGGGTGCCGGCATAGACCGCGGCGAAGAGGACGAGGTTGACCGCCAGCGCCACCGGCCAGCCCCAGGCCGCGACCACCGACACCGGGGCGGCGGTCCATTGCGCCTGCCACCAGGGCAGGTGATAGGCGCCCAGCACCGAGCCGACGATGAAGAAGGCCAGCGTCACGACCATCCGCGTGCTGCCGCCGCCCACCGTGAACAGCGTGCCCGAGGCGCAGCCGCCGCCGAGCTGCATGCCGATGCCGAACAGGAAGGCGCCGGCCACCACCGACAGGCCGACCGGCGACACCAGCCCCTTCACCGGCGTGCCGAACAGCGTCCCCGCCGCCAGCACCGGGAAGAACAGCGCGCAGGCCACGGCGAGCATGACCATCTGCGCCCGCAAGCCCGCCCCGCGCCGGTCCGCGATGAAGACGCGGAAGGCGGAGGTGAAGCCGAACAGCGCGTGGTAGAGCACGAGGCCCATGGCCCCGCCCACCAGATAGAGCGCCGCCTGCCGTCCCGACACGGCGTCGCCGATCCACAGGCCGCCGCCCACCAGGGCGAGCAGCGCCACGGTGACCACCCGCCAGTCGATTCCCGGCAGCAGCGTGGCCGAACCCGCCGCCCGGCCCAGAGTCGTGTCCGTCATCCCGACACTCCAAAACAACAAAAATAAAACGTTGATAAAGGCGATTGCCTGATTGGCTTCAGTAGATAATGGGATGCTTTCCACAGGAAAGGCCGTTCTGCGCATTCCTGTCCTGCGCGGGAGACCTCCATCAGCCCTCGGGGAACAGGCGCCGGGCCAGCCGGCCGAGCGTCAGGCTCTGCACGATGATGGTGAAGGCGACGACGGCGTAGCAGGCGACCAGCAGCAGGTCGCGGTACGGGTTGTCGGGCAGCGACAGCACCAGGGCCACGGCGATGCCGCCGCGCACACCACCCCAGGTCAGAACGGCGGTCGCCGCCGCCTTGCGCTGGCTGCGCAGATGGACGACGACCACGGGCAGCACGCTCGCCAGCCTGGCCACCAGCGCCAGCAATGGTGCCAGGAACGCCACGACCATCACCGGCGCCTGCCAGGACAGCACCACCGCGGCCTCCAGTCCGACCAGCATGAACAGGATGGCGTTCAGGATGGCGTCCACCATCGCCCAGAAGGCCTTCATGATGAAGCCCGTCCGCTCCGACGAGACATGGTGCTTGGCGGTGTTCCCGATCAGCAGCCCCGCCATCACGACGGCGATCGGGCCGGACAGGCCGAGCCGCTGGGCGAGGCTGTAGGTCGCCGCCGCCAGGGCCAGCGAGATCGACAGCTCCACCGCCGGATCGTCCGCCCGGCTCTTCGCCCAGAAGGCGATCGAGCCGGTCGCCAGCCCCAGCAGGACGCCGCCGCCCGCCTCCTTCACGATGTCCCAGGCGACGCCCAGCACCGTCACATCGGTGTCGGTCCCGGTGGCCAGCCCGAGCAGCAGGGCGAACAGCACCACCCCCATGCCGTCGTTGAACAGGCTCTCCCCCGCGATGGCGGTGCGCAGGCCCTCCGGAAGCGGCGCCTTGCGCAGCACGGCCAGCACCGCCACCGGGTCGGTCGGCGCCAGCGCCGCCCCCAGCACCAGACACCAGATCAGAGGCACCGGCTGGCCCATGGCGTCGAAGACCAGCCACATACCGGAGCCCATGACGGCGGTCGCGACCACGACGCCCAGCGTCGCCAGCAGCGCCACCACCCAGCGCCGCCGCCACAGCGTGCCGCTGTCCTGCTCCACCGCCCCGGCGAACAGCAGGAAGGCCAGCACCCCTTCCAGCAGCGCTTCGGGCAGGTGGGCGCTGGTCACCAGACGCTCCTCCCAGGCGCGGATGTCGATGGCCGGGACCAGCGTCCCGACCACCGCCGTCGCGAAGGCGAAGCCGAAGGCCAGCAGGAACACCCCCGCCGTCGCCGGCAGGCCGAGCAGGCCGCGGCTGGCGAAGCTGAACAGCGCCGCCAGGGTCAGCAGGAGGGACAGCAGCTCGAAGGTGCCCATGGATATCCGTCGGCAAAGGAACAGGCCATGCCAACAGGATGTCCGCGGTGTTCCTCTCGCGCTCAGTCCTCGGGAGCGTCCACCCCTTCCAGGATCGCCGGGGCAAAGGCGGCCCTCCAGCCTTCCCGGTGCCGGATGTCGCCGAAGGCGGGCAGCACCCGCTCCGCCCCCGTGGCGGCCACCAGCGCCGTCAACTGGCGCAGCGTCGGGTGGACGTTCCAGCGCAGGTACCGTGCCCGGCCCGCGTCGACCAGGATGCGCGACGGCGTGCCCGCCGCGAGGTAGCCGGTGAAGACGATTTCGGGACTGTCTCTTATACACATCTGACGCTGCCGACGATTATACGC
>NZ_JAUQTX010000011.1:2500-51014 GCF_059803775.1 Azospirillum sp. UFLA03-27
TGTGGGTGTGAACCATGTCGACCAGCACCACCTCGCCGAATCGTTCGGCCAGCATCGCCAGCGGAACCTCGATCAGCAAGCCGGACCCCGCCACCAGCGCCCGGCCGCCCCGCGGTGCCCGTTCGGCGGCTTCCTGGACGAAGCGGCGGCAGGCATCGACGTGGGGCGCCCAGGCCTGCCGCTGGCGCCGGTGGCGCGCGCCGAGAGCCACCGCTTCCGCCAGATAGCCGTAGCGCCGGGACAAGGGCGGGCAGGGTGTGGTCAGATACTCGAATGCTTCTCTCAGCATGGTCGCGCCCCGCTCCGCCTGTCTTTCACCGGTCCGGTCCTTGACCCGGAGGGAACCCCTTGACCGGAACGGGTGGCAAGGTACCTATGGCGGCATGGTGGAGATCAAGCGGAAAGCGGCCCTGGTCACCGGGGCGGGAAAGCGGATCGGACGCGCCATCGCGCTCGATCTCGCGGCGCGTGGCTGGCGTGTGGGCGTGCATTTCGGGCATTCCCGCAGCGAGGCCGACGCGGTGGTGGCGCAGATCGTCGGGCAGGGTGGCGTTGCTGTGGCGCTTCAGGCCGATCTGGAGCGCGAGATGGACGCGCAGGCGCTGGTGCCCGAAGCCGTCGAGCGGCTGGGCACGCTGTCGCTGCTGGTCAACAACGCCTCCCGCTTCGAACGGGACGAGGTGGGGGATGTGACCCGCGAGTCCTGGGACCGCCACATAGAGGCAAATCTTCGCGCTCCCTTCGTGTTGAGCCAAGCCTTCGCGGCTCAGGTGCCGGGCGACGCGGAGGGGTTGATCGTCAATATGATTGATCAGCGGGTGTGGAACCTCACCCCGCATTTCATCTCCTACACCCTGTCGAAGGCTGGCCTGTGGACGTTGACCCAGACGCTCGCCATGGCACTCGCCCCGCGCATCCGGGTCAACGCGATCGGGCCGGGCCCGACGCTGAAAAATGTCCGGCAGACGGATGAGGAGTTCGCCGCACAGCGTGAAGCGACTCCGCTGAGGCGCGGCCCCTCGCCGGAAGAGATCTGCGCGGCTTTGCGCTTCCTCATCGACGCGCCGTCGGTCACCGGGCAAATGGTCGCGCTCGACGGTGGCGAGCATTTGGGATGGGCGCAGCCGTCCTTGGGATTCGTGCCAACGGAATAGGCGGTTCGGCAAGGGGCCGTCTGGCCGTTCAGCGGACAACCCCTTGGTGGGTTGGGCGCCCCGGCAAGAGGACCGCGCGTTGTACACATCCGGCCTCATCGGCGCAAGGGGCTGTTTGCACGATCCGCAAAAATAGCGGCGCAGCGCCAAAGTGCCGACTTGACTCGGGGGGTCTCCAATAAAAACAATATCTTACGTGAAATGCCCAATTTTTATGCATAGATTTGGAATCCCTTGGGCCGCCTTGGTTCCACTGGGGTAACCCTTGGGTTATTGACACACTTATCCACAGGAGTCGTGGATATCCCGACGGATGTCCACCGAAGAGGTGGATCGTTCGTCTTAACCATTCAGGACAGGGGGTGGTTGACCCCCTCCCCGGACCCGACGACATTCGAGACATGGCCGATACCGCAGACACCCCCACGGACCTCATCCTCCCGGAGACGGACGGCGCCGACCTTCTGGGCGCCGACGCACCAGGCGCGGATACCCAAGGCGTGGACAAGACTCCACGCCCGCGACGGCGCCCCGCCGATCTCGCCCGGGGGGCGGAGGTGATCCGCGACCACCTGAAGACCCTGCCGCAGACGCCCGGCGTCTACCGCATGCTGGCGGGCGACGGGGCCGTGCTCTATGTCGGCAAGGCCAAGAACCTGAAGCGGCGGGTGTTCAACTACACCCAGGTCAACCGCCTGCCCGTGCGGCTGCAGCGCATGGTGTCGGAAACGGAAACCATGGAGTTCGTCACGACCCACACCGAGGTCGAGGCGCTGCTCCTCGAATCGAACCTGATCAAGCGGCTGATGCCGCGCTACAACGTGCTGCTGCGGGACGACAAAACCTTCCCGCACATCATGATCACCAAGGACCACGACTACCCGCAGCTGACCAAGCACCGGGGCGCGCGGTCGCGCGACGCCGACTATTTCGGTCCTTTCGCCTCGGCGGGGGCGGTCAACCGGACGATCACCGCGCTTCAGCGCGCCTTCCTGCTGCGCAACTGCGCCGACACGGTGTTCGCCGCGCGCACGCGGCCCTGTCTGCAGTACCAGATCAAGCGTTGCACAGCGCCCTGCGTGGAGCGGGTCAGCCCGGCGGAGTATCAGGCGCAGGTCGATCAGGCCCGCGCCTTCCTGTCCGGCAAGAGCCGCGACATCCAGACGGAGTTCGTCGCGGAGATGACCAAGGCGGCGGAGAATCTCGACTACGAGACCGCCGCCCGCTACCGCGACCGTATCCGTGCGCTGACCGCGGTGCAGGCGCACCAGGACATCAACGTCGAAGGGGTGGTCGAGGACGCCGACGTGATCGCCGCCTACGCGGAGGGCGGGATGACCTGCGTGCAGGTGTTCTTCTTCCGCGGCGGGCGCAACTATGGCAACCGCGCCTACTTCCCCAGCCACGACAAGAGCGCCGAGACCCCGGAGGTGCTGGCCGCCTTCATCGCCCAGTTCTACGAGAACAAGGCGGCCCCCGGCCTCGTCCTGGTCAGCCACGACCTGCCGGAGCAGGAACTGCTGACCGAGGCCCTGGCGCTGCGTGCCGGCCACCGGGTGGAACTGGCCGCGCCCAAGAGGGGCGACAAGCGCCGCATCGTCGAACACGCCCTGACCAACGCGCGGGAGGCCCACGGGCGGCGGCTGGCCGAAAGCTCGTCGCAGGCACGGCTGCTCGACGGGGTGGCGACGGTGTTCGGGCTGGACGGCCCGCCGCAGCGGATCGAGGTCTACGACAACTCCCACGTCCAGGGCGCCCACGCCATCGGCGCCATGATCGTCGCCGGGCCGGAGGGCTTCATCAAGAACGCCTACCGCAAGTTCAACATCAAGACCGAGGGCGCCGCCGGCGACGACTTCGCGATGATGCGCGAGGTCATGGCCCGCCGCTTCGGCCGGGCGATCAAGGAGGATCCGGAGCGGACGCAGGGCACGTGGCCTGATCTGGTGCTGATCGACGGCGGCATCGGGCAGCTCAACATGGCGCTGGGCGTGTTGGCCGATCTCGGGATCGACGACGTGACGCTGGTCGGCATCGCCAAGGGGCCGGACCGCGACGCCGGGCGTGAGCGCTTCTTCATGCCGGACCGCGCGCCATTCCAACTGGAAATGCGCGATCCCGTGCTCTATTTCCTGCAACGGCTGCGGGACGAGGCGCACCGCTTCGCCATCGGCACCCACCGGGCCAAGCGCACCAAGGCGTTGGGCAAATCGATGATCGACGAGATTCCCGGAATCGGACCCAGCCGGAAGAAGGCCCTGCTGCACCATTTCGGCAGCGCCGTCGCCGTTTCCCGCGCCGGTCTGGCGGATTTGGAGTCGGTCGAAGGGATCAGCAAGACAGTGGCGAAAAAGATATACGATCATTTCCATTCAGACGGTTAGAATGACGCCGCCCGCCGCGCGTTTCCCCCGATTCCAGAGTTGCGACCGATGCTGACCAGCCTGCCGAACCTGCTCACCCTGTCGCGCATCGCGGTGATTCCCGTCGTGGTCGGGTTGTTCTACGTGCCGGAGGCGTGGGCCGCCTACACGGCCTGCGCCCTGTTCGCCGCGGCCTGCATCACCGACTGGTTCGATGGCTATCTGGCCCGCGCCTGGGAGCAGGAAAGCGTCATCGGCAAGTTCCTCGACCCCATCGCGGACAAGCTGCTGGTCGCCGCGACCCTGATCATGCTGGTTGCCTTCGCCCGGCTGTCCGGGCTGTCGGTGCTGGCCGCCGTGGTCATCCTGCTGCGCGAGGTCCTGGTGTCCGGCCTGCGGGAGTATCTGGCCGGGCTGAACGTCGGGGTGCCGGTCACCTGGATGGCCAAGTGGAAGACGACGATCCAGATGGTGGCGATCGGCTTCCTGATCGTCGGCGATTACGGTCCGGTCCACATCCCGGTCACTCTGATCGGCACGCTGGGCCTGTGGGTGGCGGCGATCCTCACCTTCGTCACCGGGTGGGATTACATGCGCGCCGGGCTGAAGCACATGATGGCCCACCAGCCGGCCAAGCCCCGGAAGGGTACCCCGGGCAACCCGGCCCGCACGCCGGGCTGAGCCGCGTTTCTGGGCCGAGTCGCTTTTTATCGCAAACGGCTTTCCGGCTGGCGGCAGAGCGGACCACAAATCCGGTTTGTCCGTTCGCATGCCCGTGTGTTTCTGCTATGTGACCGGGGAACGCCCGCACAGCGATGGGCGGCAAGGCGGAGGATAGGGGCTTCCATGAAGATGTTCGGCCTGACGGGGTGGAGCGGCAGCGGCAAGACGACGCTGATCGTTCGCCTGATCCCGGCGCTGATCCGGCGTGGCCTGACCGTTTCGACCATGAAGCACGCGCACAAGGGCTTCGACATCGATCACCCCGGCAAGGACAGCCACAACCATCGCGAGGCCGGAGCCACCGAGGTTCTGGTCAGTTCGCCCCGTCGCTGGGCGCTGATGCACGAGATCCGCAACGACGAGCCGGAACTGTCCCTGGCGGAACTGCTGCCGAAGCTGTCGCCGGTCGATCTGCTGCTGATCGAAGGCTTCAAGCGCGAGCCGCACGAGAAGATCGAGGTGTGGCGCGCCTCGGTGGGCAAGTCGCTGATCGCACGCGACGATCCGAGCATCGTCGCGATCGCCAGCGACGGGCCGGTGCCGGACGCCGGGGTGCCCGTCTTCGACCTGAACGACGAGGAGGCCATCGCGTCCTTCATCATCAAGCGTTGCGCGCTGGACCGGTGCAAGGCAACGGGACAGGCTGTCTGAGACGGCGGTGTGCAGGGTGGAGTAGGGCAATGGCTCAGCTTAGCGATGATTGCTTCGCCTTCGGCGGCGAGATGATGGCGGTGGACCGGGCGCTGGAGCTTCTCTCCGGCCGCCTTCACCCCGTCACCGCGACCCGCCGGATCGGTCTTGCCGACGCCCTGGGCCATGTGTTGGCCGAGGATGTCGTCGCTCCGTTCGACGTGCCGCCGCACGACAATTCGGCGGTGGACGGCTACGCGGTCTTCTTCGACGACCTGACGCCCGACGCCGCCACGCGGCTGCCGGTCACGGCGCGTGTCGCCGCGGGCCACGCGCTGGACCGTCCGGGGCGGCGCGGCGAGGCGGTGCGCATCTTCACCGGCGCCCCGATGCCCGAAGGCTTCGACACGGTGCTGATGCAGGAGGACTGCAAGGCGGAGCAGGGCGCCGTCGCCATTCCCCCGGGCATCCGCCGCGGCGCCAACCGTCGCCGCGCTGGCGAGGACATGGCGCAGGGGAGCACCGTCCTGACCGCCGGACGCCGCCTGCGGGCGGAGGACATCGGCCTGCTCGCCTCGCTGGGGCGGCGGGAGGCGACGGTGCGCACGGCCCTGCGCGTCGCCGTCTTCTCCACCGGGGACGAGGTGCGGGAGCCGGGCGTGCCACTGGAGCCGGGCTGCATCTACGACGCCAATCGCTTCGCTCTGCTCGCCGCGCTGCGTCAGCTCGGTTGCCGCGTGACCGACCTCGGCATCCTGCCCGACCGGCTCGACGCCGTTCGCGGTGCATTGGAGGCGGCAGCGGGGACGCACGACGTTCTCATCACCTCCGGCGGCATGTCCACCGGGGAAGAGGACCACGTCAAGGCGGCGGTGGAGGCTCTGGGCGGCCTGCATTTCTGGCGGCTGGCGATCAAGCCGGGGCGCCCGGTGGCTTTGGGGACGGCCAAGGGCGCCGTCTTTGTCGGCTTGCCGGGCAACCCAGTGGCGGTCATGGTCACCTTCCTGCGCATCGCCCGCCCGATCCTGCTCCGGCTGATGGGGGCGGCCGACGAGGCGCCCGCCTTGTTCCCGCTGCGCGCGGGCTTTACCTACAAGAAAAAGGCGGGGCGGCGCGAGTATGTGCGGGCCACGCTCGCCCGCGCCGCCGACGGGATTTTGACCGCGGTCAAGCACCCGCGCGACGGGGCGGGCATCCTGTCGTCGATGGTCGAGTCCGACGGGCTCGTCGAACTGCCGGAAGAGATCACCCGCGTCGAGCCGGGGATGATCGTGGATTTCCTGCCTTTCAGTGAGGTTCGGTGATGAAGATCCTCTATTTCGCCTGGCTGCGCACCAAGATCGGCGTGGCGACCGAGACGGTGGACCTGCCGGCGGAGGTCCGGGACGTCGGCGCCCTGGTGGAGTGGCTGAAGACCCGCAGCCCGAAGCACGCCGACGCGCTCGCCAACAGTACGGTGGTCAAGGTCGCGGTGAACCAGGAGCATGTGCCCTACGACCATCCGGTCGGCCCTGGCGACGAGGTGGCCCTGTTCCCGCCGGTAACCGGCGGCTGAGGAAGGAAACGTTGCCGTGACGGTGAAGGTGCAGAGCGAGGATTTCGACGTCGGGGCGGAACTGGCCGCGATGACGGGCGGCAAGACCGGCATCGGCGGGGTGACCCTGTTCGTCGGGCTGGTGCGCGACATGGCCGGCGGCGAGTCCGTCAGCGCCATGACGCTGGAGCATTATCCCGGCATGACCGAGCGGCAGTTGGAGGCGATCGAGGCGGAGGCGCGGGAACGCTGGCCGCTGGACGACGCGCTGATCATCCACCGCTACGGGCGGCTGGAGCCGGGCGACCGCATCGTGCTGGTCGCCACCGCCAGCGCCCACCGCGAGGCGGCCTTCGAAAGCTGCCATTTCCTGATCGACTGGCTGAAGACCAAGGCGCCCTTTTGGAAGATGGAGGCCACGCCGGAGGGCGAGCGCTGGGTGGAGGCCAAGGAGTCCGACGACACGGCGGCGGCCCGCTGGACGAAACCGGCGTGAGGTGAGAGGCAGCGCACAGACGGCGTCCTCCTCACGGTGTTTGGATCCGCTCCCGCGCAAGGCTGTGCGCGCATGCGGAGTGTCCGATCATGCGAACCCGGTTCCTGCTCGCCGGACTGGCGGCTCTGTCGCTGGGCGCGTTCCTGTCGTGCCCCGTCCAAGGGAAGGAGCGGCAAACGGCGGAGCGGGTTCTGACCGACCCGGTCAGCGGCTGCCGCGTCCGCGACCCTGATCCGAGCCGGGGGAGGTCCGTCCGCTGGAGCGGTGCCTGTCGCAACGGCTTCGCTCACGGTGCCGGTGTTCTTGAAACGTTCGATGGTACTGAGCCGGCGGACTGGACCGAGGCGGTCTTCGTCGATGGCCGGGCCGAGGGGCCGGGGCGCAGCGGTCGCGCGGATGGGACGATCTTCCAGGGCCGTTTCCAGCATGGCCTCGCCACCGGTCCGGGGACGCTGACCCTGCCGGACGGTCACCGCTACGTCGGCGGATTCGCGTTCGGGCGCCCGACCGGGCAGGGGGAGTTCATCGCCTCCATGGGGTTGCGCTACCGTGCGCGGGTCGATCGGGATGGGCGGGTGTGGCCCGGCGCGCTTCTCGGCTCGAAGCCAGCCGAGCCCATCCAGTCGGCCGAGCGGCCGGAAGCGCGGGGCAAGGCGGCGCCGGGCAGCCTGGAGGAGTGGCTGCGCACGCCGCCTTGGGACTACCGCGATCCGGTGCCGAACGATGCGAACCGGCGTTGACCAGCTTTGCACAGGCGGCGTTTGCCAGACGCGGCGCGCCGTGGTGACATCGTGGCCCCCTTCGGATGACGGCGATGAACTGGCAGACCCTCGGATTCTTCTTCGCGACGGCCTTCGTGCTGTCGATGACTCCCGGCCCCAACATGCTGCTGGCGATGAGCCTCGGCCTGCGCTACGGCGTCCGCCGCGCGGCCTGGGGCGGGCTGGGCATGTGCGTGGCGCTGACGACGATGGCCACCCTGTCGGTGCTCGGACTCGGCGCCCTGCTGGCGGCGTCGGAGCCGGCCTTCCAGGCGGTGAAGTGGGCGGGCGTGGCCTATCTGACCTGGCTCGGCATCGCCGCGTGGCGGGCGCCGGTGCCGGACGGCTCGCCGCGCGTCGTCGGCGCCGCTGCGGCGGAGGAAGCCCCGGCCCATCGCCTGTTTCTGCGTGGGCTGCTGGTCGCCTTCAGCAACCCGAAGGCGCTGGTGTTCATGGCCGCCCTGTTCCCGCAGTTCATTGATCCGACAACCCCGCTGATGCCCCAACTCGTGGCGCTGGTGGCGATCATGGTGGTGATCGAGTTCGGCTGGATCATGGCCTACGCCACCGGGGGCAACAGCATCGGCGCCCGCCTGACCAGCGGATCCGCGGCCCGCACCCTCAATCGTCTGACCGGCGGTCTGATGATCGGCGCCGGCGGGCTGCTGGCGCTCGCCCGCCGGCTGTGATCGCTCACCGTCTGTGATTGCTCAATCCATCCGGCGGAGGGTCGTCTCCAAACGGCCCTTGCCGGAGCGGTCCAGCCAGGTGGCGGACAGGCGCCCGTCTGTCCGGACGCTGTAGCGCAACACGTTGCGCCCCTTTTCGTCGAACACCAACTCGTCGTTCTCGATGCGGCCCTTGCGCTGGGCGCGCTCCATCGGCTGGTCGGCCTCCATGCCCGGCCCCAGCACATAGTCGGCATAGACGGCGTCGCCTTCAACCCGGTCCACCGCCAGCGCGATCTCCCGCCCGTTGATGTAGGCGCCGTACCAGACGCCGA
This sequence comes from Azospirillum sp. UFLA03-27, assembly GCF_059803775.1. NCBI lineage: Bacteria > Pseudomonadati > Pseudomonadota > Alphaproteobacteria > Rhodospirillales > Azospirillaceae > Azospirillum > Azospirillum sp. UFLA03-27. Next base: position 11,165 of record NZ_JAUQTX010000011.1, read on the forward strand.
GGAAGGAGCGGGCCCCGGTGCCCGCCGGGGATGAGGTGCCGCTGCCGGTGCGTGGCTCCGGCGCTGCGGCCCGCATCAACTCCGCGCTCGGTGTGCGGCCCCAGGATTCGTCACAGGATGGGTCGCCCCGGCGCGGCGCCGCCTCGGCGAAGCGCAGGATGCAGGACCCGAACCGCCGGACGAACATGCCGGTCGTCGCAGCGCCGTGGCCGGTCAGCAGGGCCGGCTGATCCACGACGATGTGGTCCAGCCCTCGCGAGGACAGGATGCTGCGCGCCGACTCTCCGCGTCCGCCGGGGTCGAAATCGTCACCGTGGAAGAAGAACAGCATCACCCGCGCATTGTGGATGCCGCGCAGGATCGGCCAGAGCTGCGCGGCGTTGTCGCGGAAGCTGTCGTAGGAGTCGGAGAAGTTTCCAAAGGCCGCGGGGGCGGTGCCAACGACGGCATCCACCCTGTCGCTCTGCCCGGCGGCCATCAGCGAGAGGAAGGCGCCGAAGGATTGGCCGGTCAGCACGACCTTGCGGTAGCCACGGTCCTTCAACTGGTCGGCATAGCCCGCCAACGCGCGGGAGCTGTTCGGCAGCGTGTCGCTGACCCGCATGCGGTCCAGCCGGAACACGTCCCACCCCGCGTCCTTCATGGTCTTCATGTAGAGCGGGGTGGGGGCGTTGGAGTCCTCCACCTCCACCGACCGGCCGTGGCTCCACACCACCGCGCCGCGGGCCATGGTCGGGCCGAGCAGGGCGCCGTCGCCATAGGCTGGGTTCAGGTGAATCTGGGCCGCCGCCGTCTGCGCCGTACCGAGCATTGCCAACGCCGCCACCAATCCGAGCAGCGCCTGTCCGACTGTCCGCCTCATCCTTCCACGCTCCTGTCTGCGGGCGTGGAAAGGGTCCAGGAATATGGTTAACCCGACCTTTCCATCGGATCGGGCCGGCTTTTGTCACGGAGCGTTGTCACAGCCTCATCGGTGCAGGTTCCCTGCGTCAGAAGGTCCATCAATTGCAAATGCGAATGACTCGCAAACTAGGCGCGGATCGTCTAAGGTCGGTTCCGTCACTTCAGTCGGGAGGGGTCAACATGTGCGATTCGGTGGGCGAGGGGCGGCTGTCCCCCTGGACGGTGTCCGATCTGACGACGGCGGAACGCGCGCTGTTGACCGGTTTCCGGCAGTGGTTCCGTCACGGCACCGCCGGCGCGATGGCCGCCATGCGGGCCAGCTTCGGCGTGGCCGGCGTGCCGTCGTCGGCTCTGCTGCCGTTGTTCGCCTTGCTGGGCACCTTTGCCGTGACCAACGCCGGGCGGCCGGCCTTCCGCTGCCCGACCTGCTCGCGGGTCGGAATGGACGAGATGGCGGTGCTGGACGCGCTGGCCGCCATGCAGGCCGGAGAAAGCGACGTGACGACCCAGGTGTTCGACCGTTGGCTTCCCCTGGTCGCCCTGACCATGGCCACTGATTCCGCACGGGAACTGGCGGACATTCTGGACGGCGCGCGCATCCGTCTGCCGCGGCGCCGTCCGGCCCGGCTCATAGCGCTGGCGGCGGAATGACCGGCGCGAAGCCGGCTCCGGTCTGCCAGACCACCTGCCGGAACAGCGGCTTGCGCATGATCCATTGATCGATGGGCACCTGGACCAGTTCGCCGGCCGGGGTGCGGTAGGAATAGCGCCCCCGTTCGGTGCCCCGCAGTTCGTAGCCCAGCCGCTCATAGAAGGCGAGGACTCCGGCGTTGTCCCGGTCCACGCCCAGTTCCGACTCCGAATAGCCGTGGTCGAGCGCGGCGCCCTCGGCGGCGGTCATCAGCCGCGTGGCGATGCCCCGGTTGCGGAAGGGTTGGAACACCCGCAACGCCCACAGCGTGGCGCGGCGCAGATGCCGCTTGCGCTGGAAGTCGATGCAGATCTGACCGGCGGGAAAGCCGTTGACCTCCGCCACCAAAAGAGCACCGCTTCCACGCTCCTGAGCCCGGAAGGCCGTGGCCAGGATTTCCCGGTGGGGCGTGTGCAGCCCGAACCATTCGAGATCCGGCAGGTCGGTCCGGCAGGCCGGGCGAATTGTGACGGGCAGGCTGATCACATCCTGCGACGCGGTGGCGGCGTCCATTCCTCCTCCGGACTTCGAAGCATCTGACGGAGTGAACGGACCGACGCGGCGCGGCGTTCCCCGCGACCAATGAAAGTCTTACCGGGCAAGGACAGCCCGCCAACCGCACCAAAAAGGGATAAGTTTAGAGAATTTGTTTATAAAATCATCCAGGGAGCAAGGGCTGAACAACCCAGAGGATATGACGAACAGCCTGATTGACCATCCACGTGGATTCTTGATAAGTCTCTAAACGAATTGGAGCGGAGAGACGGCCGTTCGGTGATAGGGCGCGACTCACGGGCTACGTGAGAGCACCAGCAGACAGGGAGGACCGTGCGATGATCAAGATTGTCAATCTGGGGCGCACCGGCCTTTACGTGGCGATGCAGAATGGTGCTTTGACCACGATCGGTGGCCGCAGCCATTGGCGTTCGCTCGATGATATCCGCTCAGCGGCCAACGCAGCAAAGATCAAGGTCAGCGATACGGTTCTCCGCACCGTTCTCTGACGTCAACGCGCGGGTGGCCTGCACGAGGACAGCCTGCATGAAGGCAGGGCGGTGGTTCGATGAGCCGGCGGCACCGAATGGCGCCGCCGGCCACAGGCCGTTGCAACAATCAGCCAGCCCGGACCCGTGCCAGGAAACGGTCGACTTCGGCTCTCAGATTGTTCGATTGAATGGACAGTTCGTTCGTCGCCGACAGGACGCTGCGCGCTTCTGAGCCGGTGTCCGACGCCGAGGAATTGACGCGCACAATGGTTTCGCTGACCTCGCGGGTGCCGATCGACGCCTGCTGGACATTGCGGGCGATCTCGGTGGTGGCAGCGCCCTGTTCTTCCATGGCCGACGCGATGGAGGTCGAGATGTCGTTGATCCGCGCGATGGTCGTGGAGATCGAGCGGATGGCGAGCACCGCGTCCTGGGTCGCCCCCTGAACCGCGCCGATTTGGGAGTTGATCTCCTCCGTCGCCTTGGCGGTTTGGTTGGCGAGACTCTTCACCTCCGACGCGACAACCGCAAAGCCTTTGCCGGCCTCACCGGCGCGGGCCGCCTCGATGGTGGCGTTCAGCGCGAGGAGGTTGGTCTGGCTCGCGATGTCGTGGATCAGCTTCACCACCTGGCCGATGCGGCTGGCGGCGTCGGCCAGACCCTGCACGGTGGTGTTGGTGCGCTCCGCCTGCGACATGGCCTCGCCGGCGATGGCCGCCGATTGGGTCACCTGATGGCTGATCTCGCCGATGGAGGCGGTCAGCTCCTCCGCCGCCGCGGCAACCGTCTGAATGTTGACGGAGGCCTCCTCCGCGGCTGCCGCCACCTGGGTGGACTGCGCGCTGGTCTCCTCAGCGGTGCGGCTCATGTTCTGGGCGGTTCCCTGGAGCTGCTGCGCGGCGGAGGCCACGGCCTGGACCACGCTCTTCACTTCGAGTTCGAAGGAGTCGGCGGTGGTTCCCAGCTCGCGTGAAATGATCGCGGCGGTGTTCAGATCGACATAGACGGAGGTCGCCAGATCCATGTCCAGGAAGACCGCCTTGTTGATCGCCTGCATCAGCTGGGCAATCTTTTCCGGCTTCTTGCGGTAGACTTGATAGGCGAGGTCGATCAGTTTGTTCAGCGTGAAGCAGTAAGCGCCCGTGTACCAGCGCGGCTCCAAACCGATGCGCTGGTGGGCCTGCCCGATCTTCAGCACCTGCGCCATGTAGGCGTCGTCGAAGGTGCCGGTGAAGACGTTCTTCAGCCAATGCTGCTTCTGCATGTCGCGTGCCCGGCTGACCACCGTGGGATTGGCGAGCAGCACCGCGACCTGCGGGACCGAGCGCAGGTAGCCGTAGAATTCCTCGAGGATCTGATCGATGCGTTGGGCGAGGTGGGGTTGAAATTCCCGAAGGACGGCCTTCGTGGGTTCGTCGATTCGCAAGAAGGAGATTCGGTCGAGGATGGATTGTGTCTGGGCAGAATGCGACATGGATCGACTTCCCCGCGAAAATAGGACCGCCTCAGATTAGCGCAATTTGTTTTTAATGCGAAATAACTAACCTGCGCGCGCACTATGGAGGGTTACGCTCGGTGTGGAAACCGGCAGAGTTGTCGCAGGCCCAACAAATCATCAGGTTTTAACGAAATAGAAAACCGGCGGAGCCGTTTGGCATCCGCCGGTATGTTGCAAGCCGTCGTGAAAATATTGGTTCGTCTACCTCAGGCCGCCATATGGGCCGGGGCGCGGCGCAGAGCCTGGGCGGCGCTGAGGACGGCCTTCTGCAGTTTTTCGAAGGCCCGGACCTCGATCTGGCGAACCCGCTCACGCGACACGCAGAACTGCTGGCTCAACGACTCCAGGGTGGACGGGTCCTCCTTCAGGCGCCGCTCGAACAGGATGCGGCGTTCACGGTCGTCCAGACGCTCCAGGGCCTGTCCAACCAGCCGGCGGCGCAGCGCCAACTCGTCGGCCTCGGCGATCACGCTTTCCTGGGTCGGACGGTCGTCGGCCAGAAGCTCCAGCCAATTGGTTTCGCCATCGCTGGAAAGGGCGGCGTCGAGCGAACTGTCGTTGGACGACAGACGGCGGTTCATCTCGATCACCTCCTGCTCCGGCACATCCAGTTCGGTCGCGATGGCGGTGACGGTGGAGGGGGACAGGTCGCCCTGTTCCAGCTCCTGCATCTGGCTCTTCAGGCGGCGCAGGTTGAAGAACAGCTTCTTCTGCGCGGCGGTCGTGCCCATCTTCACCAGGGACCAGCTGTGCAGGATGTATTCCTGTATGGCCGCGCGGATCCACCAGGTGGCGTAGGTCGCGAAACGGAAACCGCGTCCCGGATCGAATTTCTGAGCGGCCTGCATCAGGCCCACATTGCCTTCGGCGACGAGGTCGACCAGCGGCAGCCCGTAGCCGCCGAAGCCGCGGGCGATCTTGATGACCAGCCGCAGGTGGCTGCCCACCAGACGCTCCAGCGCATGGCCGTTCCCGCGGTCGCGCCAAGCGACGGCCAGCTCGCGCTCTTCGTCGGGGGCCAGGATGGGGAACCGCTTCGACTCCTCGACATAACGGGTCAGGCTGGCGTTTTCACCAGTCAGGAGTTTCTTGAGCACACCGGCCTCCTCTCTCCAACGCTCCACCGTCTCTTGCCGCGGAACCTTTTCGATGGCCGTTCGCAGACGCCCATCGTTTCGGCATTCTTATTGTGGGGATTTGCCGAAATTATCCAGGAACACGTCAATCAGACATTGATACTGTGCCGCCACCACCAAGTTGGATCAAGCCTTGAAACGGCGGTGCAGCAATATTTTTTGGCGTATATCCGGACTATTCGGTCCTTATGAATGCCAAAAAGATCCGGAGAACTTTTGGGAGATTGGCGAAAATATGACGGCTTTCGTTTGGAATGAAGGCAGATGCCGGTCTCTCCGCTTTGTCATCACTCGGCCGGAGATGGGTATCCATTTCATAAGGCATGGCCATACAGGCTAGCCTGCTCGGCCTTTCGGCATAGAATTTTCATCAGGGATGGGTGGGCAGTGCAGGAGCGGTCCGCGGCGACGCTTGTGTTCCACGGGCTTGCGGGCGTGCTATTCGGGAAGGAAATCCAGGACGACGCAAGGTGAGAGGCCCCACTATGAACATTCGCAGCAGCCGACCGGACGATCTGGAGCGCATCCAGGCGATCTACGCACACCATGTCCTGACCGGTGCGGCCAGCTTCGAGGAAGTCCCACCCGGCCTGGAAGAGCTTGCCCGTCGGCGGGACGACGTGCTGGCCCGGGGTATGCCTTATGTCGTTGCGGAGATGGACGGGAGGGTCATAGGCTATGCCTATGCCGGTCCCTACCGGCTGCGCACCGCCTACCGTTACAGCGTCGAGGATTCGATTTATCTCGATCCGGACTGCATGGGGCGCGGTGCCGGCCGGGCTTTGCTCTCGACGGTGATCGACCGCTGTGAGGAGGCTGGGTGCCGCCAGATGATCGCGGTGATCGGCGACAGCGAGAACGCGTCGTCCATCGGTCTGCATCGCAGCCTGGGCTTCGAGCCGGCGGGCCTGCTGAAGGCGGTGGGGTTCAAGTTCGGGCGCTGGGTGGACAGCGTCCTGATGCAGCGCCCGCTCGGCAACGGGGATGCGTCACCGCCTGAGGGGCGTTGATGGGACTGGGCGGAACGACGGGTGATTTGTCCAGCGGCCCGGGTTCATGAATGAAACGCGACGGAAGGGCATATCGGAGTTTTATGTCCCACCGCACACAGCGTCGTCACCCTGGTGCGTCTTGATCGTTCCTTCGACGCCATCCATCACCGCTGAACGCAAGAACGGGCGCATCGCCAGGATGCGCCCGCCATTGAGTGTGCGGCTTGGGGAAGGGGTCAGTCCTGGACCACCCGCTTGCGGCCCAGACCGAGCTTCGTCGCCATCTCCGACCGGGCCTTCGCATAGTTCGGTGCGACCATCGGATACTCCGCCGGCAAGCCCCACTTGGCGCGGTAATCGTCCGGGGACATGTCGTAGACGGTCTTCAGATGCCGCTTCAGCATCTTCAGCTTTTTCCCGTCTTCCAGGCATATGATGTATTCCGGGGTCACCGACTTCTTGATCGGCACCACGGGGACCAGTTCGGCCTTGGCCGGCGCGGACTTCTCTTCGCCGAGGCCATTGAAGGCCGTCTGAACGTTGAGGATGAGCGCCGGCAGGTCGGCGACCGGCACCGTGTTGTTGCCGACATAGGCCGAGACGACCTTGGCGGTCAGGGCCTGCAATTCCGATGCTTCGATGGTCATGGCCGCGTTCAGCTCCGTTCCCCTGTGAGTCGGCCGTTTTGGAACAGCCTTGGATTGGGCGATGTCGATCAGACGTTCACCACGTCGCGCAATTGCTTGGCCGGCTTGAACCGCGGCGCCTTGGACGCGGCGATCTGCACCGCCTCGCCGGTGCGCGGGTTGCGCCCCTCGCGGGCGGCGCGCTCGGCCACCTCGAAAATGCCGAACCCGGCAAGGCGCACCTCCTCGCCGCGGGCCAGCGCCGAGGAAATGCCTTCGAACACCGATTGCACGACCTTCGCCGCATCGGATTTGCGGATGCCGGCGTTGGTCGCGATGGTCTCGATGAGCTCGGCTTGGTTCATGCGGAACTCCTGGCGCCTTCGCGCGTGTGGATTTTCCCGTGTTCTTGGCAGATCGAATCCATCGGCACAAGAGAGATGGACGGGAAAGCAACCCTAAGTGTATCGCCAGTTATGAATTCTTGCCTTCACTGTGGCCTGGATGCATCAAAAAGACCGTCCTGCTCGGTTCAACGGTGCGGCATGATCGCCAAAGGAAGGAAGTTCTGCGGGAAAAGTTGATCGACTCGTGGGACGCGGTTCTTGAACGGCCAATCGGCAACACCATTTGCGTGGCGTTCGGGTCCGGGCCCCTCTGACGGCTGAGGCGTCAGCCGTGATGTCGGATCCCGCTTGAATTCACTGCGGACGCAGCGCAATCAAGTGGGTCTTGTTATGGATTCCCTTATCGCCCCTGTCTTTCTCGACTTCATGGGAAAGCCGGCGTGGGTCTGGCTGACCTTCGTCGGCCTCGTCCTGGCCTTGCTGGCCTTCGACCTCGGCATCCTCAACCGCCGCGACCGCGAGATCGGCGTGAAGGAAAGCCTCCGCCTCTCCGCCTTCTACATCGCCGTCGCCCTGCTGTTCGGCGGCTGGATCTGGTGGTCGATGGGCGACACCGCGGCGGCGCAGTACTACACGGGCTTCTTCATCGAAAAGAGCCTGTCGCTCGACAACGTCTTCGTCATATCGCTGATCTTCACCTACTTCGCGGTTCCGCGCGCCTACCAGCACCGCGTGCTGTTCTGGGGCATCCTGGGCGTGATCGTGATGCGCGGCCTGATGATCGCCGCCGGGGCCGCGCTGGTCAGCGAGTTCCACTGGGTGCTCTACGTCTTCGGCGCCTTCCTGCTGCTGACCGGTGTGAAGATGCTGTTCGCCGTGGACAAGGAGCCGGACCTCGCCGGCAACCCGGCGCTGCGCTTCCTGAACCGGCACCTGCGGATCACCGATGGCTTCCGCGGCCAGAAGTTCTTCGTGCGCGAGGCGGGGCCGGACGGGCGGAGCGCGCTCCACGCCACGCCGCTGTTCCTGGCGCTGATGATGGTCGAGTTCGCCGACCTGATCTTCGCGGTGGACAGCGTGCCGGCCATCTTCGCCATCACCACCGATCCCTACATCATCTACACCAGCAACATCTTCGCCATCCTCGGCCTGCGCGCGCTCTACTTCGCGCTGGCGGCGATGGTCCACCGCTTCCGTTACCTGAAATACGCGCTGGCGCTGGTGCTGGTCTTCATCGGCGGCAAGATTTTCTACACCCAGGTCTTCGGCAAGCCGGACCCGCTGATTTCGCTGGGCGTGACGCTGACGCTGATCGCCGGCGGCGTGGTCGTCTCGCTCGTCAAGACGCGCCGCGAGGCCAGGCGGCTGCCGGTGGAATGACGCCGTGACATGACCCCGGTCAGCCGGTGAAGCCCAGGCGCTTCAGGGCGGCGATGCTCTCCTTCGCGCTGGTGTGCAGGATGAAGTCGCCGCCCGCCTGGGTCCAGGGATCGCGGGCCTTCTCGCGGTCGTCGACCAGGACGGTACCCGGTCCGCCGTGGCGGTGCTTGTCACGGGCCATGCAGGTGATGACCCGCACATGGGGGCCGAGCATGTGGGCGACCCAGCGCCGCTTCTGCTCCGGCGCCCAGGAGCCCAGCGGCAGCCCGGTCAGGATGGTCGGGCCGTGGGGTTCGCAGAATCGCCAGAGGTCCTGCGCGTCGTGCATGAACTCCAGCGTGCCGAAGAAGTCGGAGTGGCGGGACAACTCCCGCCACATGACCTTCATCGGGATCTCCTCCGGGCGTTTGCCGGTGACCGCCTTCACGCCGCGGTCGAAGTCGGCCAGGACGCCGTCGAGGTCGAGGAACAGCTTCGGTTTCTGCATCGTCTGCCTTGTCTTGCCCTATTCACCTCCCAGGCGAACGGGAGGGGAAGAATACCGGTCGCACGGAACCTTCGCCAGCCGGTCGGGTTGCACCCGAAGGCATAGGCGCACGGCTTCGGTGCGGCAGGGGGACATGGATGACGGTCATAGGCATTTCAGGATCTTACGGCGGCCTGAATCTGGGTGACGAGGCGATCCTTACCTCGGCCATCGAGCAGCTGCGCGCCACGGTGCCGGGAGTGGAGGTGGTCGTCTTCTCCCGCAACGCCGCCCACACCCGCGAGAACCACGCGGTGGATCGCGTCCTGAATCCGCGGGAAGCCATGAAGGACGAGATCACACCGGAGGTCGAACGGCTCGACCTTCTCCTCCTCGGCGGCGGCGGCATCCTCTACGACAGCGAGGCGCAGACCTACCTGCGCGAGGTCACCATCGCGCAGAATCTGGGGGTGCCGACCTACACCTTCGCCATCGGCGTCGGCCCGCTGAAGGACCGGGTGGAGCGCGAGGCGGTGCGCGAGGGGCTCGACCGCATGGCCGGCATCACCGTCCGCGAACCGAGCGCCAAGCGGCTGATCGAGGAGATCGGCGTGCAGATTCCGGTGACGGTCACCGCCGATCCGGCGTTGCTGCTGACTCCGGAGCCCTTCACCGAGGAGATGCTGGCCGAGGCCGGCATCCCGCGCGGGCGGCCGCTGGTCGGCCTGTCGGTGCGCGAACAGGGGGCCGCGGCGCCCGAACTCACCGACGCGGCCTATCACCAACTCTTGGCGGAGGCGGCGGATTACATCGTACAGCGCTTCGGCGCCGATGTGGTGTTCGTGCCGATGGAGCGCGCCGATGTGCGGGAGGCGCACCGCGTCATGGGCCGCATGGCGGTGTCGGAGCGCGCCCATCTGTTGCAATACCGTTACACGCCGCGCCAGATCATCGGGCTGATGTATCATTTCGAAATGGCCGTGGGGATGCGGCTGCATTTCCTGATCTTCGCAGCCATCACCGGTACGCCGCTGATCGCGCTGCCCTATGCCTCCAAGGTGTCGGATTTCCTGTCCTCGATCGGGCTGGAGCCGCGGGCGACGGTGTCCCACACCACCGCCGGAACCTTCCTCGCCGACCTCGACCGTCTGTGGGACCACCGTGCGGAGCAGAAGGGACTGCTGCGCGACCGGATTCCCGTGCTGATGGAGCGTGCCCGCGAGACGGCGCCGCTGGCCCTGCAGACGGTGGCGCCGCGCGCTGAAGCGGCGGCCAAAGCAGCGGCCAAAGCAGCGGAATGACGAAAGGAGCCAGTCTTGCCCGTTCTGCCCTGTCCCCCGAACCCTGAGTCGGTCACCCTGCCACCGCGCCGCGCCATGAAGGTCGCGCGCTGCCACGTGCTCGTCGTCGGCGGCGGCCCCGCCGGCATGGGGGCGGCCATCGGGGCCGCCCAGTCCGGGGCCGACACCATCCTGGTGGAGCGTTACGGCTTCCTCGGCGGCAACGCCACGGCGGCCCTCGTCATGCCCTGGATGAGCTTCTACACCCAGCGCGGTTCGGTGGCGGTCGTGGACAACACCCGCCTGATGCCGCAGGACCACGGCCCCGGCGAGCCGGTGGTGGGCGGGGCGCTGGCTGTCTTCCTGGGCCGGCTCTACACCAACCAGGGAGCGATACCACCCTCGCCGGACACCGGCTTCACCGTTCCCTTCGACCCGGAGGTGCTGAAGGTCACCGCCCAGCAAATCCTCGACGAGGCTGGAGTGAAGGTGCTGCTGCACGCCTTCGCCTCCACCGTCCTCGGCGAGCCGGGCAAGCCCGACGCGGTGGTCTTCGAGACGAAGTCCGGCCCTGTGGTGATCGAGGCCGACGTGATCGTCGATTGCACCGGGGACGGTGACATCGCGGCGCTGGCCGGCTGCGACTATGAGGTCGGGCGGGAGGAGGACGGGCTGACCCAGCCGATGACGCTGATGTTCCGCATGGTCGGCTTCGACCATGACGCCTTCAACGGCTATGTGCGGGAGCATCCGACGCAATGGCGCGGCGTTCACGGGCTGTGGGACCTCGTGTCGAAGGCCACGGCCAATGGCGACCTCGATCTGGCGCGCGAGGACATCCTGTTCTTCGCCACCACCCATCCCGGGGAGATCGCCCTGAACTGCACGCGGGTCACCGGCGCGCTGGGCACCAACGTCTTCGACCTGACCCGCGCGGAGTGGGAGAGCCATCGGCAGGCCGCTCAGATCGCCAATTTCCTGCGCAAATACGCCCCCGGATTCGCCGACGCCTACACCTGCCAGACCGGCACCGGAATTGGCATCCGCGAGACGCGGCGCATCGTCGGCGATTACGCCATGACCGCGGACGACGTGCTGGGGGCGGCGAAGTTCAAGGACGCCATCGCGCGCGGAACCTACCCGGTGGACATCCACAGCCCGACCGGCCGCGGCACGGTGCTGAAGCGCGTGCCCTCCGGCGAATGGTACGAGGTGCCGATGCGGGCGCTTCTGCCCAAGGGGACGGAGAAGCTGCTGGTGGCCGGACGCTGCATCTCCGGCAGCCACGAGGCCCATTCCTCCTACCGGGTGACGCCCACCTGCATGGCGACGGGGCAGGCCGCCGGGGTATGCGCGTCGATGGCGGCGCGGCGCGGCGAGCGCACCCGCGACATCCCGGTCGGCGCCATCCAGCGCGAGTTGCTGCGCCAGGGGGCCCTGCTGCGCGAGCCGGAAGCGTAAGGCTTCCTTGGGGTTAGCGCATCGCGAAGAGTTCCTGGTGAAAGCGCTGGTCCACCGGCAGGCCGTGGGCCGCGAAGTCGTGCCGCAGCGCCTGCCCGAAGCCCGTCGGGCCGCAGAACCAGACGCTGGCATCGCGCCATTCCGGCACCAGCGCACGGATGCGCTAGCCATCCAGGCGGCCGTCGCGGCTGTCGATCAGGACATGGAGGCGAACCCCCGCCGCCGCCGCGTCGGCGGTGAGCTTCGCGATCGCGTCCCCGTCGTACTCGCTGGTGGTGTGGAAGAAATCGATGGTTTGCCGTGGCCGTTCGGCCCTTGCCGCCAGGAACTTCATGCGGGCGATGAAGGGCGTGACGCCGATGCCGCCACCCACCCAGATCTGGTGCGGACAGGAATCGTCGAAGGTGAAGCATCCATAAGGCCCCTCCACCGTCACCGCTTGGCCGACCGCCAGCCGTTCCCGCAGCCGCCGGGTGTGGTCGCCAAGTTCCTTGACCACGAAGGTGATGCGGCGCTCGGCATCGTTCCAGGCCGAGGCGATGGTGTAGGGATGGGCGCCCTCCGCTCTGTCCGAGGTGGCGAAGGCGAACTGGCCCGCCTTGTGGCCCGGCCAGCCCTGCGGAACGTCGATCGCGACCTCAAGGGTGTGTACGCCGGGAAAGTAATGGAGCGCGCCGATCGTGCCAGGAACACGCCGGTCGGCGGCGACCCGGCCGAGAAGCACCACGATGGCGGCCCAGGCGCTGGCGGCGAGCAGCGGCGCCATCACCCAGCCGATGGGCGAACTCCAGTAGGCGAAGTCGGTCAGCACGACGGCGTGGAAAACCAGCACCAGATAGGCGATCGCCAGCAGGCGGTGCGTCTTGAAGAACAGCCGGTAGGGGAGGCGCTTGAACAGCGCCAGCGCGATCAGCAGCACGGCCGCGTAGAAGGCCCATTCGCCGAGCCATTCGGCGGTGCCGCGCAGGCTGCGGAGCGACTGTTCGAGGGAGCTGTCGGGAATTGCCCGCGGTCCCCGCTGCGGCCGGACCAGCCACCCCCAGCCCACCGCCCATTTCGGCCCCTGGGCCCACAGCCAATGGACGACCGCCGCGACGAGGCCGGCGATGCCCAGCCACTTGTGCAGGCGGTACATCTTGTCGAGGCCGCCGAACCACGCCTCCGGCCAGCGTGGCCGCAGCGCCAGGATCGTTGCCATCCCCATGCAACCGATGGCGATGATCCCGCTGTACTGAACCAATGCAGCGCGAAGACCGAAAAAGCTGTCCGCGCGAAACACGCCGGGTTCAGCGGCAAGCCATAAAATCGTGAGAAGGGTTAAAATACCCCATAAAGACAGTTTGATCCTTGTCATGGCGACATCCTCCGTGTCGGCCACCGTCGAGGTGCGGATGGAGGGATGCTTCGCTATCGCCTTTCCGGTGACAAGCCGATTCCGATCATCGCAGCCATTCGAATCCTCGGCCACGGCAATGGCGGGGGAGGGCGGCGAATCCGGTTACTTGCGAATCCAGACCTTGGTTTCCATGAAGCGGTTGGCGAGAAAGCGGTAGGTCTGCTTCTGCAACTGTTCGATGGCGGTGGACTTCTCCACCGGCGTGGTGTCCCAGGCCTGGAGGATGTCCTCCCACTCCAGAAGCCGGGCGCGGAGGTCGTCGCGGATCTTGCGGATGAAGGCCACGGTGGTGTCGAAGGACTTCAACGCGCCGAAGATCTCGCCGGTCTGGGCGTCCGCCTGTTCGAAGATGGCGTCATAGTCCTTCAGCGGCTTGCCCAGCAGCCCTTGCATGCGCGCAACCTCGTTGCACAGGGTGCGGTCGGTCCGGTAGATTTGGGTCAGCCGAGTCAGCTTGCCGCTGATGGCGCTGATGGCGTTGAAGCGGTCGCGCAGCGCCTCGATGTAGGACAGCTCCTGAGTCAGATCCTCGATGCGGTCGGTCAGATACTGCTCGTAATTGTCCTGCAGGTTGAGCTTCGCCGCGATGTCTTTGAAGGCGGCCTTGACGCGCTGCTTCGTCTGCGGGTCTTCGACGATCTGCTCCAACTCGTCGGCCTTCACCACGATCATTTCGCTTCCGGAGATCGAGGAAACAAGCTGCACCGTCAAGCGTCCCCGCGCGATGTTCCGGTGCTTCTCCTCCACCGACCAGGAGGCACGGCCGTCCAGCAGTTCCCCCGGAATCTGTTCGCCTGGCCGGATCTGCTTCACATAGGCCAAGCCCTTTTCCACCACGTCCAGCAGCTTGGAGTCGCGGCTGTCCTCCTTGATGTCGAAGGATTCCATCAGCGTGTTGAAGGGCAGGGCGGCCTTCAGATCGCCCAACAGGATGTGGAGCACCGGCTGCTTGGACGAGGGGTCGATGCAGAAGAAGGCCCCGGACAGGCTGAACACCTTGTGCTCGAAATCGAAATGCGTGTCCCGCATCGGCGCCGCGGGAGCGGCATCGGTCACTGCGGGGGCGGGCGTCGCCTTGGCATCGGCTTCCGTGCTTCCTGTTTCGGTATCGGGGACATCGGACATGGGCGGGGACCGGAAGCGGGAATGGGACGGGCAGGTTACAGCAGATCGCGCAGCCGGAACCAGAGCATCGCGAGGACAAGGGCCGGTGTGCGGAATCGCCGCCCGCCGGGGAAGGGCAGGTGGGGCACGCGGGCGAACACGTCGAACCGCTCGGCCGTGCCGCGGATCGCCTCCGCCATGACCCGCCCGGCCATGCCGGCCAGCGCCACCCCGTGGCCGGAATAGCCGTGGGCGAAATAGGTGGTGGGCGTCAGCCGCCCGACCTGCGGCATGCGGTTCATGGTGATGGCGACATGGCCGCCCCAGAAATGATCGACCGTGGCGCCGCGGAGCTGCGGAAAGACCGCCAGCATCTTGGACCGCATGGCGGTCTTCAGCCCCGGTGCGTCCATCCCGGAATAGCTGACGCCGCCGCCGAACAGCAGCCGGTGGTCGGCGGAACGCCGGAAGTAGTTCAGCACGAAGTTCATGTCGCTGACCGCGATATTGGTCGGCAGCAGGGACGTTGCGGTGGCCTTGCCCAGCGGCTCGGTGGCGATCATGTAGGTGGCGACCGGCATCACCACGGCCGACAGGCGCGGTGCCAGCGCCCCCAGATAGGCGTTCCCGGCCAGCACGAGAAAGCGCGCCGACACCCGCCCCTTCGCCGTGGTGGCGACAGGACGATCCCCGGTGTCGATGGCGGTGACCCGACTGTCTTCGAAGATGCGCACGCCGGCCCGGGCAGCAGCGGCGGCGAGGCCCAGCGCGTAGTTCAGCGGGTGCAGATGGCCGCTTCCGTCGTCGGCCAGCCCGCCGACATAGGCGTCGCTGCCCACCACCGCCCGCATGGCCTCGCGGTCGAGCGCACGGACCTTGTTGTAGCCGTAGCGGTCGCGCATCTCGCGCTCCATCGCCGCCACGTCGTCCATGTGGCGCGGCTTCACCGCCGCGTGGGCGAAGCCCCAGGTGAGGTCGCAGGGAATGGCGTGCTTCGCAACGCGCTCCGCCAGCAACGCCTTGGAGTCCTCGCCGAGGTCCCACAGCCGCCTTGCATCCTCCGCCCCGACCCAACGCTCGATGGTGCTCATCGACTTGTTGTAGCCGGTGATGATCTGCCCGCCGTTGCGGCCCGATGCACCCCAGCCGACGCGGTTGGCTTCCAGCAGAACCACGTCGTAGCCGTGTTCGGCCAGTTCCAGCGCGGTCATCAGCCCGGTGTAGCCGCCGCCGACCACGCAGACGTCACAGGACAGCGACTCCTCCAGCGCCGGGTGCTGCGGGTGCGGAGTCGCGGTGTCGGCGTACCACGAGCGGATGTGGGATGATGTCGGCATGACCGCCGAGTTAGGGGAGGGACCCCCGCCCCGTCAATGATTCCAGCGGTCATATGGGCAGGATCTTTGTTCCCCTCTGGCGCGAGGAGGGGGTGCGGGATCATAGTAAGGCGGTCGTTCACAGCAGGGAGGGGCTGCCCACCGTCCGGTGCGGTCCATACGTTCATGGGTTTCATGGAAGACTTCATCAAGAAGAACCGCATCACCGAAGTGGAATGCCTCGTGCCCGACATGTCGGGCATCGCGCGCGGCAAGATCGTGCCCGCCGAGAAGTTCCTGCGCATCCTGCGCGACCGCGGTCTGCGGCTGCCCGAGGCGATCTTCGTCCAGACCGTGACCGGGGAGTATCCGGAGGACGACTCGGTGACCTCGGATGAGAATTCCGACATCTACATGATCCCGGACGAGCGGACGATCCGCTTCGTCCCCTGGTACGAGGAGCCGACCGCCCAGGTCATCACCGACTGCGTCTACGCCGACGGCAGCCCGGTGAACTTCTCGCCCCGCCATGTCCTGAAGCGGGTGCTGTCGCTCTACGAGGAGCGCGGCTGGAAGCCGATGGTGGCGCCGGAGCTGGAGTTCTTCCTCGTCCAGGTCAACAAGGACCCCGACTATCCGCTGGTGCCGCCGGTCGGGCGCAACGGGCGGGTGGAGAGCGGGCGGCAGGCCTTCGGCATCGACGCGGTGAACGAGTTCGATCCGATCTTCGAGATGGTCTACGATTTCTGCGAGGCGCAGGACATCGACATCGACACCCTGACCCACGAGGCCGGGGCGGCGCAGATCGAGATCAACTTCAACCACGGTGACGCGCTGGAACTGGCCGACCAGGCCTTCCTGTTCAAGCGGACGGCGCGCGAGGCGGCGTTGCGCCATCAGGTCTACGCCACCTTCATGGCCAAGCCGATGCAGAACGAGCCGGGCAGCGCCATGCACATCCACCAGTCGGTGGTCGATGCGGACACCGGGCGCAACCTGTTCTCCGACGCCAACGGGGCGGACACGCCGCTGTTCATGTCCCACATCGCCGGGCTCCAGAAGTATCTGCCCTACGCGATGCCGCTGCTGGCGCCGAACGTGAACTCCTACCGGCGGCTGGTGCCGAACTCCGACGCGCCGATCAACGTGCATTGGGGCCGCGACAACCGCACCACCGGCCTGCGCGTTCCCGTCTCGCCGGCCGATTCGCGCCGCGTGGAAAACCGGGTGGCCGGCGCCGACGCGAATCCGTACCTCGCCATCGCCGCGTCGCTGGCGTGCGGCTATCTCGGCATGGCCCAGGGGCTGGAGCCGACCGACCCGGTGAAGGGCTCCGCCTACCGGCTCGCCTTCACCCTGCCGCGCCACCAGGGTGACGCGCTTCAGAAGTTCAACGCCTGCAAGCCGCTGAAGGAGGTGCTGGGCGAGAAGTTCCTGGACGCGGTGACCTGCGTGAAGGAGGCCGAGTACGAGGCCTATCACCGCGTGATCAGCTCCTGGGAGCGCGAGAATCTTCTGCTGAACGTTTGAGCATTTTTCCGCCCCCTTCCGCCGCTGCCCCGGAAGGGGGCGTTTGCGTTCCGCAAAACCCGCAAAACCACCCGCAAATCGTTGACAACCAACCCCCCCGTGGGTGCAATAGCGCTCGCGCCGGGGACGCCGTGCAACGCACGCCGCCTCCCACGTCGAATGGAAAAAAGTCGACCAGTCACGAACTGACGAACGATCCAGAATTCGGGGGCTTTCTGCATGAAACGTTTCGCTCTCAGCGTCATCGGCGCCGTCGCGGCGATCGCCATCGCCGGCCCGGCGCTGGCCCAGGCCAAGAAGCCGGTCAACATCTACATCTGGAACGACTATCTGGGCGAATCGACGCTGGCGGACTTCACCAAGGCCACCGGCTACGACACCAAGGTGGACCTCTACGACAGCCTGGAACTGCTGGAGCAGAAGGTGCTGGTCGGCAAGTCGGGCTACGACGTGATCGTCCCGACCGCCGAGCCGACCCTGTCGCGCATGATCCAGGCGAAGGTCGTGGCGCCGCTCGACAAGGCGAAGATCCCGAACCTGAAGAATGTCGATCCGAAGGTTCTCAAGCTCCTCGAGAACTCGGACCCTGGCAACAAGTTCGCTGTGCCCTATCTGGGCGGCACGGTCGGCATCGCCATCATCCCGGAGAAGATCAAGGCCGTCGCCCCCGACGTCCCGCTCGACAGCTGGGACCTGATCTTCAAGCCGGAGGTGGCGAAGAAGGTCGCGGCCTGCGGCATCACCGTGATGGATTCGGCCATCGACGTGATCCCGTCGGTGCTGAACTACCTCGGCCTCGATCCGAACTCCGAGAAGAAGGAGGATCTGGACAAGGTCGAGAAGACGCTGTTGGCGGTCCGCCCCTACATCAAGCAGTTCGTCACCGGCCAGAACATCAACATCCTGGCGGGCGGCGACGCCTGCGTCGTCATGGCCTACAATGGCGACGCCATCCAGGGTGCGGCCCGCGCCGAGGAAGCCAAGAACGGCGTGAAGGTCGAATACATCACGCCGAAGGAAGGCGTGCAGGTGTGGTGGGACACGCTGGCCATCCCGGCGGATGCGCCGAACAAGGAGGGCGCGCACGCCTACATCAACTTCATCCTGGACCCGGCGAACATCGCGGCGGTGTCCAACACGGTCAGCTACGCCAACGCCGTCCCGGCCTCGCTGGCCTCGGTTGACGAGGGCGTGAAGACCAACCCGGCCGTTTTCCTGCCGGAGAACAGCAACCTCAAGCTGTTCGCCCTGAAGTCGATCAAGCAGACCACCGACCGCGCCCGCACCCGCGTCTGGACCAAGGTCAAGACCGGCAAGTAAGCGCGCCGCGAACCGGCACGCACGACACGCGCCCTGGTCGTTTCCCATCGGGAACGGCCGGGGCGTTCCCATGAGAAGAGGACGCCGAGAGGAGCCGCATGGCCGTCCAGCCGATCCGCAAGCCCACGCGCCTGGAACCCTGGCAGGACCCGGGACAGAAGCCCTATGTGCGAATCGAGAAGGTGACCAAGACCTTCGGCGATTTCGTCGCCGTGGACGAGGTCAGCCTGTCGATCTACCGGGGTGAGTTCTTCGCCCTGCTGGGCGGCTCCGGGTCGGGCAAGACGACCCTGCTGCGCATGCTGGCCGGGTTCGAGACGCCGACCGAGGGCAAGATTTTCATCGACGGCGTCGACATGGCCGGCATCCCGCCCTACGAGCGGCCGGTCAACATGATGTTCCAGTCCTACGCCCTGTTCCCGCACATGTCGGTGGAGCAGAATGTCGCCTTCGGCCTGAAGCAGGACGGCGTCGCCAAGGCCGAGATCAAGGAGCGGGTGGGGGCCATCCTCGACCTCGTCCAACTCGGCCAGTTCGTCAAGCGCAAGCCGCACCAACTGTCCGGCGGCCAGCGGCAGCGCGTGGCGCTGGCCCGCTCGCTGGTCAAGCGGCCCAAGCTGCTTCTGCTCGACGAACCGCTGGGCGCGCTGGACAAGCGGCTGCGCGAGCGGACCCAGTTCGAGCTGGTCAACATCCAGGAGAAGCTGGGCGTCACCTTCATCGTGGTCACCCACGACCAGGAGGAGGCGATGACCATGTCCTCGCGGATCGCCGTCATGAATCACGGCGTCATCGCCCAGACCGGCACGCCGACCGAGATCTACGAATACCCGCAATCCCGCTTCGTCGCCGAGTTCATCGGCTCGGTGAACATGTTCGAGGGCAGGGTGGTGGAGGATCAGGCCGACCATGTGCTGATCCGCTCCGAGGACGCCGGCTGCGACCTCTACATCAACCACGCGGTGGCGGTCCCCGCCGGCGCCACGGTGGGCGTCGCCGTCCGCCCGGAGAAGATCGCACTGAGCAAGGAGCCGCCGGCCAACTCCGACGGGCGCAACGTCACCAGCGGGATCGTGCGCGAAATCGCCTATCTCGGCGACGTGTCGATCTATCTGGTCGAGCTGAAGACGGGCAAGACGGTGCGTGTCACGGCGCCCAACGTGGTGCGGCGCACCGAGATGCCCGTCACCTGGGACGACGAGGTGCATCTGAGCTGGCGTCCCTTCGCCGGGGTGGTGCTGACGCAATGATCGATCTTCTGCGCCGGATCGGCCTGTGGGGGCGGGGGGTGGTGGTCGCCATCCCCTACCTGTGGCTTCTGCTGTTCTTCCTGGTGCCCTTCCTGATCGTGTTCGGCATCAGCCTGTCGGAGGCGATGCTGGCGCAGCCGCCCTACGCGCCGCTGATCGACTGGCTGGTGGACGAGGACGCGGGCACGACCAAGCTCCAGATCCTGCTGAACCTGTCCAACTATCTGCGGCTGGGCGGGGACGACCTCTACATCCTGGCCTATCTTAACTCGGTGAAGATCGCGCTGGTCACCACCGTCTGTTGCCTGCTGCTGGGCTATCCCATGGCATACGCCATCGCCCGGGCGGAGCCGTCCAAGCGCGGGCCGCTGATGATGCTGGTCATCCTGCCCTTCTGGACCAGCTTCCTGATCCGGATCTACGCCTGGATCGGCATCCTGAAGGCCAACGGGGTGGTGGACAACCTGCTGCAATGGACCGGTCTGACGACGGAGCCGTTCGAGCTGCTCTACTCGGACTGGGCCGTCTACATCGGCATGACCTACTGCTATCTGCCCTTCATGGTGCTGCCGCTCTACGCGACGCTGGAGAAGCTCGACCCGACGCTGCTGGAGGCGGCGGCGGACCTCGGCTGCCGGCCCTGGAAGGCGTTCCTGACGGTGACGCTGCCGCTGTCTCTGCCGGGCATCATCGCCGGGTCGCTTCTGGTCTTCATCCCCTCGGTCGGCGAGTTCGTGACTCCGGAACTGCTGGGTGGTCCGGACACGCTGATGATCGGCCGCGTGCTGTGGAACGAGTTCTTCGCCAACCGCGACTGGCCCGTCGCCTCGGCGGTGGCCATCGCGCTCCTGCTGTTCCTGGTGGTGCCGATCATGGTCTTCCAGCATGTCCAGGGGCGCCAGACGGAGGCCGGGCGATGAAGCAGATGGGAAAACTGGCCTGGGCGCTGTGGTTTGGCTACGCCTTCCTCTACGTACCGATCGCGCTGCTGATCTTCTACTCCTTCAACGAGTCGCGGCTGGTCACGGTGTGGGGCGGCTTCTCCACCAAATGGTATACGGAGCTTCTGCAGAACGACCAGCTTCTCGGGGCGGCCTGGCTGTCGCTCAAGGTGGCGGCGATGTCGGCCACCGCATCGGTGGTGCTCGGCACCGTCGCGGGTCTGGCGCTGGCCCGCTTCGGGCGGTTCCGCGGGCGGACGCTGTTCGGCGGCATGATCACCGCGCCGCTGGTCATGCCGGAGGTCATCACCGGCCTGTCGCTTCTGCTGCTGTTCGTGGCGCTGGAGCAGGCCATCGGCTGGCCGGACGGCCGCGGCATGACGACGATCACCATCGCCCACACCACCTTCACCATGGCCTATGTGGCGGTGATCATCCAGTCGCGCCTCGTCAGCCTGGACGAGAGCCTGGAGGAGGCGGCGATGGACCTCGGCGCCCGCCCGGCCAAGGTGTTCTTCGTTATCACGCTGCCGATCATCGCCCCGGCCATCGTGTCGGGCTGGCTGCTCGCCTTCACCCTGTCGCTCGACGATGTGGTGGTCGCCAGCTTCGTGTCGGGGCCGGGCTCCACCACCCTGCCGATGGTCATCTTCTCCAGCGTGAAGTTCGGCATCAGCCCGCAGATCAATGCGCTGGCGACTCTGATGATGGTGGTGGTCGCCACCGGGATTTTCATCGCCAGCCTGGTCATGGCGCGGCAGGAAAGGCAGAGGAAGCGGGACGAGCAAATGGCGGTGCAGGGGGGCTGACTCCCTCCCGTGTCGCCTCATAGGGGCTATGCCGTTAGGCCGCAGCCGGTGGGGGTGGCCGTTCGCCGTTGCATTTGCTATTGTAATGGCATCTGCAACAGCGAATGAGGTCGTATCGTGCGCGCGCTCTTATGGTTCCCAATGCTTCGTCTTGGTTTTTCGATGCCTTTTTCGGCGCCCAAGCGCCGTTATTCGGATCGTCCGCCCTCCCGCCGCTGAGCGGTCGAGCGCGCCGCCCTTCCGGGCATTCCGGTGGCCCCTTTGGTGGCCGTTGCCAAATCCTCCGCTCCGTGGTTAGGGTGACCGTGGGTCACGGGTAACGCCGTGACGACCCGCTCCGGCCACGCACAAGAGCCGGGCCATTCAGGGATTTGGCAGGAGATTCAAAGATGACGACACCGGCGGCGGAAGGCTTCACCATGCCGGGCGAATGGGAACGGCACACCCGCTGCTGGATGGCGTGGCCGTGCCGGCCCGAGACGTGGCCCGAGGGGGCCTTCGACGCCGCCGCTGCCGCCTACACCGACGTCGCCCGCGCCATCAGCCGGTTCGAGCCGGTGACCATGGTCTGTGATCCCGCCGACGTCGCCGACGCCTCCCTGGCCTGCGGGCCGGGCGTCGAAATCCTACCCTTGCCGATCAGCGATTCCTGGATTCGTGACACCGGACCCAGCTTCGTCACCGATGGGAAAGGGCAGGTGGCCGGCGTCCATTGGCGTTTCAACGCCTGGGGCGGCAACTATCCGGACAGCGCCAAGGACCAGCAGGTCGGGCGCCTGATGCTCGACCATCTCGGTCTGCGGCGCTTCGAAGCGCCCTTGGTCATGGAGGGCGGCTCCTTCCATGTGGACGGGGAGGGGACGCTGCTGACAACCGAGCAGTGCCTTCTGAATCCCAACCGCAACCCGAATCTCGGCAAGGCGGAGATCGAGGCGCTTCTCAAGGAGCATCTCGGCATCTCCAGCGTGATCTGGCTGGGCGAGGGCTATCAGGACGACGAGACGGACGGTCACATCGACGAGATTGCCCTGTTCGTGAAGCCCGGCGTCGTCATGGCGATCACCACCGACGATCCCGGTGACGCCAATTTCAAGGCGTTCCAGGACAACCTGGACCGGTTGAAGCGCGCCCGCGACGCCCAGGGGCGGGAACTGGAGGTCATCCCGGTCCGCCAGCCGGCGCGGCGCGACGAGAGCGGCGTGCGGCTGACCTTGTCCTACACGAATCTCTACATCGCCAACGGCGGCATCGTCATGCCGGCTTTCGAGGATTCGGCGGACGACGAGGCTTTCCGCATCGTGCGCCGGGCCTTCCCGGACCGCGAGGTGGTGCAGGTTCCGGCGCTGGACATTGTGCGCGGCGGCGGCGGCATCCACTGCATTACCCAGCAGCAGCCGGCGATCTGATCCGGCGCATTCACTGGTTAGCAGAAAGGCGAGGGAACTTGCAGCCTTCGCTTTTTAATCGGTCACTGCGTCGATTCGGATCTTGAATCGGTGGGTGCGCAGGCGCATGTTTTTAACATGCAGTTAAACCCGCTCAATATGCCTCCGATGGCAAAGCCTCAGCCGCCGATCACACCGGCGATGCAGATGGCTATGTCTCCGGCGGTTCAGGCGGCGCAACAGACCACCTCCACTGTTCGCACCCAGACGGTCCAGGCGACCCAGGCGGTCGGCAAGCTGGACCAGACACGGGAAACGCGCAACGCCACCCAGTCGGGGCAGGCGATCGATCCGCAGACGGCGGCTGTCCAGGCACGAACGAACGGAACCGGCTACGGCGGCAAGCAGCGGGGCACACTCTTGGACGCCAGCGTCTGAGGCGTTTTCACGCGTCCTTTCCCGCTGTTCAATTCGCAACCTCTCCGCCATTATCGTATGCAAAGCCGAGGCGGTTTTTCGCGTTGCCGAAGGCTGTTTCCAGGAAGCTGGTTCGGCTGTAACGCGCTGGAGCCGTTCGCGTGATGCATTCCGCTCTGATCGACATGATCGCCGCTGGACAAACGGATGTTGGCCGTGTCCGGTCGCGCAACGAGGACTCGTTCCACCTCGACCCGGCGCTTGGCTTGGCGGTGATCTGCGATGGCATGGGCGGGCACGCTGGCGGCGACATCGCCAGCCGCACCGCGGTGGAGGTGGTGGCTGCGGTCGTTGCGTCCTACGACCGCAGACATGACGGCCGGACACCATCCTTGTCGGAGGAGGACAGGACGGCCGACGCCGCCGCATTGACGGTCCGTTCCGCGGTGGTGGCTGCCAACCGCCGCATCAACGCCCTGAACCGCCAGCGCGGTTTCGCCGAAGGGCGCGGCATGGGCACCACGCTGGTGGGGCTCTGGCGCATTCCGGGAACCGGTCGGGTGGTGGTGTTCCACGCCGGAGACAGCCGGTTGTATCGTTTGCGCGGCGGTGAGTTTCGTCTGCTGACGCGCGATCACAGCCTTTACCAGGTGTGGCTCGACAACGGGCGCCGCGGGCAGGCTCCCCAGCGCAACATCATTGTCCGCGCGCTTGGCACCGGGGAGCAGGTGGAGCCCGATATCGCCATCCACGATCTGCAGCCTGATGATCTCTACCTTCTCTGTTCGGATGGGCTGACCGGAATCGTGCCGGAAGGGCTGATCCAGCGGATTCTCACCCAACAGCCGCCTCCCGCTCCCGAGGATGCCTGCGCCAAGCTGATCGATTTCGCAAACGGAGCGGGCGGGCCGGACAACATCACCCTCATTCTCGCCCGCTTCGTCCTTCTCCCGGCCTGAATACAGGGTGCATAGCCAAGCCTGTCAGGGCGCCTTGGTTTTCAGGAAACGCGCCGTGGCCACGGTGGTCGGAGCGGCGGAGTCCAGCGCCTGCTTCAATGCGGGAAGATAGGATGCCGCCGTTTCGGCTTCAGGGCGAGGAGACGGGAACAGCGGTGCGGGGCTGGCGATCACGACGATCAACTCATGACCGTATGGCGGCCCGATGCTCCAGAATCGTCCGCCGGCGCCGCGCTCACCCAGCCGGCGAATCGCACCGGGCTCCACACGGCCGCTGATCTCCAAGGGATTGGGCAGCAGATGGATCACGTCGCCGTCCGACGTGAAATAATCCACTTGCAGATGCGTTGGAAAATCAGGGGTTACGACGTCGAACATCAGGTCTTGGCCGCCCTTGAACGGCGTTCCGGCGGCCTCCTTGAAACGGATCGACAAGGGTGTCGCCGAACCGGCGTTGGCGGACCGCAGCGGTCCGATCAGGGTCAGAGGCTCGCACAGGGCAGGGGATGCGCGCTCGACGTCGACGGCGGCCCGTTGACCGGTGAGGAGATCCTGGGCGAGCAACGCGAGGCTGTCCGGATCGGTATCGCCCGCGGTCAAGCCGGAGATCGCCACCCTCTGGTCCTTGCCGATGGCGACATCGAGTTCGGCGCAATGAAACTCCGCCAAGGCGGTCCGCAGCGCCGACAGATCGGGCACGGCGGGAACGGGCGGAACGTCATGTACGGAAGACGGCTGCGCGGAGACGGGCTCGCTGTCCGCGGAGCCATCGGACGCCGCGCCGCCATCGGACGCCCAAGCGGTCGCAGCAACCCCAACGGCGGCGGCAAGCAGCGCCTTGGCGCATCGGTGCCGCCATGTCGTCGGCGTGTGGGAGTCCTTCACCGAATTCCGACCGTTGGCTATAAACTGGGGTTTATGTAATGCGCATTTTGGGCATTGCCAAGGGTGGAGGAGCTGTCACTCCCAGGGAAAGAGCGATCATATAATCTGTATTATGGAAAATAGGATCACAAGGAAGCGAGCAGGGCACCAATCCGTCCCTTCCGGCCTTCCGGTCGATGGATTATCGTCGCGGCTCGTTTCTGCGTCCAATTCCATCGATGAAGGCTGCGCCTTATGCCTCGTTTCTCGTGGCTTTTCGGCCCCGCGTTGTCGCTCTGTCTGCTTCCGCTCGCCGCCGTGGCCCAGACGGCACCCGATTGTGCCAAACCATCCGGCCGCGCTGAACGCACCATCTGCGCCAGCGCCGACTTGAAGGTCGTCGCCGAGGATATGGCGACGCTGCTGCGCGACACCTTGGGGAACACATCCACCGATGACCGGGATGCCATCGAGCGTGCGCAGAAAGCGTTCCTGACCGAACGTGACGCCGCTTGCGCTGACAAGTCCACCATCCCGGCCTGTCGAGCCCTGTACGAGAAACGCACCGCCGACCTCGCCGCTCAGAATTCAGCGGCGCAGAAGAAACTGGCCGCGATTGTCGCCGGCATTCCAAAGGACGCCAAGGCCGCTGCCGCGGCGCTCCAGCGCTACAGCGGTGCGCCGGCGAAGGCATGGCTGGTCTATCTCCACCAGAGTGGCGCGGTGGCGGCGCCCGACAAGGACGCCACGGTGCGCCGACTGGTGGGCGAGATCTTGAACCAAGGTCTCCCAAAAGACCCTTATCTTCATGAAGAGATGGCGAATCTCGGTGATGTTCCGAGCGCTCCGCTGAGCACGTCGCTGCTGTTCCTGCGCCACGTCCTGTCGACCACAGAAATGGACGCACCCTGCTTCCTGTTCACCAAACATGGGCAGCCGGCCTTCGAAGCCTTCGGCGCCTTCTGGGGCAACGCGCGCGACGAGACGCCCGGCCTGTGCAACCCGCCGTCCTCCTTGTTCGATTTGCCGGAATGGAAGGCCGTCTCCACCCACATGGACCCGGCCATCGAGCCGGCCCTGGTGGAACGCGGCAGCATCCGCCATGGCTATGAACGCCAGTTCGAGGTGGACGATCTTCAAGCGTCGCTGGTGCCCAGCACGCTTCTCGAAGCGCCCATGTCCGCCGAAGCCAAGAAGATGGCCGAGCAGCGCGGCCGGGCCGTGGCCGCTTTTCGATCCTGGAGCGATTTCGACGTCTGGCCGGAGAAGGAATACCGCGCAGCGGTGAACACTCTGCCGGCAGCCATCACTGCGACATCAAAGCTTTACAGAGAAAAGTTCAAGCTGAATCCCCAGACGGCGGATCAGGCGGCCAAGGCGGCCGCGGACCGTTTCATCGCCGGGCGGCTGGGTCTCATCATGCCGGACGACTGACCGTCGCCCTGCCCCATGCCGTCATCAAGTAAATCCTAAAGCTCAATTACGAGCCCGTCATAGGCGGGCTCGACACCGACGGGAAGCAGCCGGCGGAGCGTGTCGTAATCCATGGTCTGGTCCATGTGCGTCAGGTAGGCCCGCTTGGGGCGCACCCGCGCGATCCATTCCAGCGTCAGGGCGAGATGGGCGTGAACCGGATGTGGCGGCTCGATCCGTGCGCAGTCGACCACCCACACCTCGATGCCCTCCAACGCCGTGAAGGCATCTTCATCCAATTTCACAACGTCGGTCGAATAGGCAAATTTATCAAAGCGATAGCCAAGGGTCTTCAGATAGCCGTGATCCTGCTCGAAGGGCACGATCCGGCGACCGCGCACCTCGAACGGGCCTTCCACGGCGCGAGGCCTCAACACCGGTCGGTAAAAGGGATCGCCGGGGCGCAGAGGCTCGAAGCAGTAACCAAAACGCCGCTCCAACTCGGCCAAATCATCGGCGCTGCCAAAGGCGTCGATGGGCGCGTGCATGGCGCGGCACAGTTCCCTGAGTTCGTCGATGCCATGGGAATGGTCGGCGTGCTGGTGCGTCCACAGCACGGCGTCGAGCCGCCGCACATCGGCGTTGAGAAGCTGCTGGCGCAGATCCGGCGAGGTATCGACCAGGACGCTGACGTCACCGCCCTGCCCGGCCCTCTCCTGCTCCCACTCCACCAGAATGGACGGGCGCATCCGCTGGTTCCTGGGGTTCCCCGGGTCACAGGAACCCCAGCCGAGACCGATTACGGGAACGCCCCGCGACCCGCCGCAGCCGAGGATCGTGACCCGCTGGCCGGTCATGCGGCGGCCTGCTGGCCCGTACCGGCGCGGGGGAACAGGCGGAAGAAGTTCTCGGTGGATATCCGGGCCATTTCAGCCGCGGCCACGCCCTTGACCTCGGCGACGCAGGCCGCGGTGTGGGCGACGTAGGCCGGTTCGTTGCGCTTGCCGCGGAAGGGCACCGGCGCCAGATAGGGCGCGTCCGTCTCCACAAGAATCCGGTCCAGCGGAACGTCCTTCACGATGGCGCGGAGGTCCTCCGACTTCTTGAAGGTGACGATGCCGGACAGGGAGATGTAAAAGCCGAAATCCAGAGCCTCTTCAGCGAGTTGCCGCCCGGAGCTGAAGCAATGCAGCAGGCCGTTCACCGGCTGGCCGGCGGCTTCCTCGCGGATGATCCGCATGGTGTCGTCGTCGGCGTCGCGGGTGTGCACGATCAGCGGCAGGCCGGTCTGAAGGCTGGCCCGGATGTGCCGGCGGAAGCACTCCTGCTGAACGTCGCGCGGGCTCTTGTCGTAGAAGTAGTCGAGCCCGGTCTCGCCCAGCCCGATCACCTTCGGGTGGGTGGACAGTTCGACGAGGCGCTCCACGCTCACCCCGGCGATCTCCTCCGCGGCTTGGTGCGGATGGACGCCGAGTGAGCACAGGACGTCGTCGTACCGTTCGGCGACCGCCAGGATGCGGTCGAAGCGCGACAGGTAGGTGCAGATGGTCACCATCCGCCCCACCCCCGCCTGCCGGGCGCGGTCGATGACCGCGTCCAGCTCCTCGGCGAAATCGGGGAAGTCGAGATGGCAGTGGCTATCGACCAGCATCGTTCGTCAGCTCTTCGCTTCGTCCACATAACGCGGGAACACGCCCTGCGGCGTGGGCAACGGAGTGCCGGCGACCAGCGCCCCACCCGCCCCCAGCCGGTCGAACCCGCGGGCCTCCGGCCCTTGCGCCAGCTGGTCAAGGATCTTCGCCGAGGCTTCCGGCATGATCGGCTGGGTCAGGATGGCGAGGTGGCGGATGGTCTCGGCCAGCACGTACAGCACTGTGGCCATGCGCGCCGGATCGGTCTTCTTCAGCGCCCAGGGCGCCTGTTCGTCCACATAGCGGTTGCCGTCGCCGATCACCGCCCAGATGGCGTCCAGCGCCTTATGGAAGGCCTGCGCCTGGATCTCCGCCCGGACGATCGGCAGCAGGTTGCGGGCGGCGCCGAGCAGGGCCTCGTCGGCCTCGGTGAAGGCGCCCGGCTGCGGCACGGCGGCCCCGCAGTTCTTGCCGATCATCGACAGCGAGCGCTGCACGAGGTTCCCGTAATCGTTGGCGAGGTTGCCGTTGATCCGCTGCACCATCTGCTTGTGCGAGAAGTCGCCGTCGTTGCCGAAGGGCACCTCGCGCAGCAGGAAGTAACGGGTCTGGTCCAGGCCGTAGGTGTTGACCAGTGTCTCCGGCGCGATGACGTTGCCCAGCGACTTGGACATCTTCTGGCCTTCGATGGTCCACCAGCCATGGGCGAAGACGCGCTTCGGCGGGGCCAGCTTGGCGGCCATCAGGAAAGCCGGCCAATAGACGGCGTGGAAGCGCAGGATGTCCTTGCCGACCATGTGCAGGTTGGCCGGCCAGTATTTGGCGTACTCGCCGCCCTCGTCCGGGAAGCCGACCGCGGTGATGTAGTTGGCCAGGGCGTCCAGCCAGACATACATGATGTGGTCGGGATTGCCGGGCACCGGGATGCCCCACTTGAAGGTGGTGCGGCTGACCGACAGGTCCTTCAGCCCGGACTTCACGAAGGCCATCACCTCGTTGCGCTTGCCGGCGGGAGCGATGAAGTCCGGGTTCTGCTCGTAGAACTCCAGCAGGCGGTCCTGCCAGGCTGAGAGGCGGAAGAAGTAGGAGGGCTCCTCCACCCACTCGCACTCGGCGCCGGTCGGGGCGATCTTCTTGCCCGACGGCGACGTGGTCAGCTCGTCCTCGCCGTAAAAGGCCTCGTCGCGCACCGAGTACCAGCCGGCGTAGCTGCCGAGATAAATCTCGCCGGCCGATTCCAGGCGGCGCCACAGCTCCTGCACCGACGCGATGTGCCGCCGCTCGGTGGTGCGGATGAAGTCGTCGTTGGAGAAGTTCATCAGCGAGACGAGGTCGCGGAAATTCTTCGACACGCGGTCGGTGAACTCCTGCGGCGCGATCCCGGCGTTCATGGCGGATTTCTCCACCTTCTGGCCGTGCTCGTCGGTGCCGGTGAGGAACTTCACGTCATAGCCGTCCAGCCGCATGAAGCGGGCCAGCACGTCGCAGGCGAGCGTGGTGTACGCGTGCCCGATGTGCGGCACGTCGTTCACGTAATAGATCGGAGTCGTCAGGTAGAAGGTCTTCGACCCGGTCATGGCAGAGGCTCTCCCGAGAATGCGCCGGCCCGGCGCGTTGCCGGCCCGGATGGGCGTGTTGTGTCGTCCGTGTTAAGTAGCAGCCGCTTCCAGCGTCGCCAAGGCGTTCAGGACCACCTGCTTGCGGTCGAGATTGGCGGATTCCGCACGGGCGAAGTGGCGTTGGACCTTTTCCCACACCTCCACCCAACGTTCAAGGCCGCGGGCGTTGGCCAGGCGGGTCATCAGGGCGGCCTCCCCAGCCACCACCTCTGCCGGCCAGGCGCCGCGGGCCAGCGACCGGACGAAGCGGGCCAGCCACCAGACGAGCAGGTCGGTGGCCGTCTCGTAGAGTCCGTCGTCCTGCTTGCGGGTCAGCTTATCGCCGAAGGCGTGGGCGGCGGCGATGTCCAGCCGCGGCAGGGTGCCGAGCAGCCCGATCAGTTCCCGGTAGAGGTCGAGCCCACCGGCCTCGGCCAGCCCGATGGCCCGGCCGATGCTGCCCTCCGCCAGCCGGGCGAGCGCCGCCCGGTCGTCGTCGCCAAGGTCCGGGCGATGTTGGGACAACAGGTTGAGGACTGTTTCTTCAGGAAGCGGTTGAAGCGTGAGCTTGCGGCAGCGGGAGCGGATGGTGGGCAGCATGCCGCCGGGGTTGTCGCTGACCAGCAGCAACAAAGCGCCGGTTGGCGGCTCCTCAAGAATCTTAAGAATGGCGTTCAAACCACTGAGGTTCATGCGGTCCGCGCCGTCGATCACGGCCACGCGCCAACCACCCTCGGCGGCGGTCTTGCGCAGGAAGGGGCCGATCTTGCGCACGTCGTCCACGGCGATGTCGCGCTTCAGCCGGTCGCGCTTCTCGTCGCGCTGGCGCTCCACGGTCAGCAGGTCGGCGTGCCCGCCCGAGGCCACGCGCCGGAAGACCGGGGCGTCCGGGGACAGCGCCAGCGAGGCCGGCGGCGGCGGCGCGCCGAACAGGCCGGCGTCCGGCGGCTCGAGCCCCTGGGACAGGACGAAGCGGGCGAAGCGGAAGGCCAGCGTCGCCTTGCCGATACCCGGCGGACCGCCGATCAACCAGGCGTGCGGCAGGCGCCCGGAGTTCCAGGCGTCGAGCAGCAGGCGCTCGGCGTCGTCATGGCCGGTCAGCGCGGGGTTGCGGCGCGGAGCGAGGGCATCCTCCTCCGGGACCGGTTCTGGCGCGCGGGCGCGGCTCACCTCAGGAGGCTCCCAAGCGACGGGTCACCGTGTCCAGAATGGTCGCCTGCACCGTTTCCACGGGGTGTCCGGCGTCGACGACCACGCAACGCTCCGGCTCCCGCGCGGCGATGTCGAGGAAGCCGTCGCGCAGGCGGTGGTGGAAGGCGACGTCCATGCGCTCGTAGCGGTCCTCCCCGCCGCGCCGGGCGGCGGCCCGGGCCAGCCCGTCCTCCACCGGCAGATCGAGGATCAAGGTCAGGTCGGGCCGGAAATCGCCCAGGGCGGTGGCCTGGAGCGTGGCGACCAGATCGCGCCCCAGCCCCAGCCCGTAGCCCTGATAGGCCATGGTGCTGTCGAAGAAGCGGTCGCAGATGACCCAGTGCCCGGCCTCCAGCGCCGGCCAGACGGTCCGCTCCAGATGGTCGCGGCGGGCGGCGGTGTGCAGCAGCGCCTCGGTCACCGGACCCCAGCGGCCGGTCTCGCCGGACACCAGAAGGCCGCGGATCTCCTCGGCGCCCGGCGAGCCGCCGGGCTCGCGGGTCAGCACCACCCGCTTCCCCAAACCGATCAGCGCGTCGGCGAGCAGGCGGATCTGGGTGGTCTTGCCCGCCCCCTCGCCGCCCTCCAGCGTGATGAACCGCCCGCGCGTCATGGTCTGCTCCCGATGGTGATGAGGCCCGCCGCGTTCCGAAATCCGGCGGTGACGGGCCGGCTTACACCAATCAGCTCGCCCCGAAAATGAGGAACTTCGCCGCCGCCAGGGCGCGGCCCACGAAGCCCAGCTTCTCCACGTCCTGGGCGGCGACCACCGGGAACTCCTTGCCCGGGAAGCCCGGCGCGGAGACGACCACCTTGCCGACCACGTCGCCCTTCTTCACCGGCGCGGCGACCGGGGCGTTGCTGACCAGCGACACCTTCATGCCGCTGCGGTCGGCGCGGGCCATGGTGACCTTCATGTCCTCCGGCACGGTGACCGGAACGGTGTCCTGCGCGCCCAGCCAGAGCGGCACCTGATCGACCGTCTCGCCCGCCTTGAACAGGGCGTAGGTGGCGAATTCGCGGAAGCCCCACTCGATCAGCCGGGCCGATTCGTCGGCGCGGGCCTGCATGCTCGGCAGCCCGTTGACCACCAGGACGAGGCGGCGCCCTTCCCGCTCCGCCGAGGCGGTCAGGCCATAGCCGCCGGCCTCGGTGTGGCCGGTCTTCATGCCGTCCACGTCCATGCCGCGGTAGAGCAGCGGGTTGCGGTTGCCCTGGTTGATGCCGTGGTACTTGAACTCCCGGATCGAGTAATAGTGGTAGTATTCCGGGAAGTCCTTGATCAGATGCTCGGCCAGGATCGCGAGATCGCGGGCGGTCATGTAGTGATTCGGGTCGGGCCAGCCCGTCGCGTTGGTCAGGTTGGTGTCCTTCAGCCCCAAATCACGGGCGCGCTTGTTCATGCGCTCGGCAAAGGCCGATTCGGAGCCGGCGAGACCTTCGGCGAAGACGATGCAGGCGTCGTTGCCCGACTGCACGATCACGCCCTTGATGAGGTCGTCGACCTTGATGTTGTTGTGCAGCTCCACGAACATCTTGGAGCCC
The DNA here is from genome assembly GCF_059803775.1 of Azospirillum sp. UFLA03-27. Classification (NCBI taxonomy): domain Bacteria; kingdom Pseudomonadati; phylum Pseudomonadota; class Alphaproteobacteria; order Rhodospirillales; family Azospirillaceae; genus Azospirillum; species Azospirillum sp. UFLA03-27. The sequence goes on from NZ_JAUQTX010000011.1 coordinate 43,600, forward strand.
TGCATCCGCCACGCGCGCTCCGACACCGGCAGCGTGCTGTCCAGCGTCAGCCGGCCTTCCTTGATCGCGTCGAAGACCATGTACATCGTCATGATCTTGCTCATTGAGGACGGCGCCATGCGCTGATCCGGGCTCTTCTCGAACAGCACGGTGTTCGAGGTGATATCGACCAGGATCGCCTGCTTGGCGATGGTTTCGATGCTGGCGGCGTGAGCCACCGGCCCCACCCCCGCCGCGAACAGCGCGACCGCAAGGCCCATGGCGAAACGGGTGCGGGCAACGCGGGTGCGGACGACAGCGACCATGACAACTCCCTTCGAAACGCGGACTGGACAAGACGTGAAACGGAACGAGGCCCGGTGCCGGGCCAAGCTTGGACTGGGCTCGCGGGTGATCAATCAACCACGATTTTGGCGTCGGTAAGGCCGGCTTGGAGGATCTGGTTCAAAACGGCGTCGGCGGAGTCCACGCTGGTCAGAGGGCCCACCCGCACCCGCTGCAGACGCTGCCGTCCGGCGACCGTCTGGGTGACCTGCGCCTGCTGGCCGAGCGAGGCCAGACGGGCGCGCACGCGGGTGACGTTGTCCTGGCTGCCGAAGGCGCCGACCTGGACGTAGATCTGCTCATAGGGCTTCATCGGAAGCTCGGCGACCACCGGGGCCGGAACGAAGCGACCGTCGACCATGTCGCCGGCCACCGTCGTGGGCGGCGGCACCGGGGCGCGGGTGACCGCGGCGGGAGTCGGACGGGCGACGCCGCCGACCTCCACCGAACCGCGCGGGGCGGCTTTCGGCGGCGGGCCGTCCAGTTCCGCCAGCATCGGCGCCGGCGTGCCCTGGCGGGCCGCGGCGGCGACCGCGCGGCTTTCCTCGGCCAGAATCTGCACGCGCACCTTGGCCGTGCCCGTGCCTTCGAACCCCAGCAATTGCGCGCCGCGCCGCGACATGTCGATGATTCGCCCGTTGGCGTAGGGGCCGCGGTCGTTGATGCGAACAACCAACGACCGGCCGTTGTCGAGATTGGTGACGCGCACGAGGCTTGGCATGGGCAAGGTCTTGTGCGCGGCCGTCAGCTCATTTTGGTCGTAAACCTCGCCGTTAGCGGTGACCTTTTGGTGGAATCCCGGACCGTACCAGGAGGCGATCCCGGTCTCGCTGTAGGAGTAATCCTCGGCGGGATAATACCAGACGCCGTTGACCTGATAGGGCTTGCCGACTTTGTAGACGCCGCTGCGCGGCAGTCCGGACGAGGATGGCGCGGGCGGCGCGGACGCACAGGCGGCGAGCGTCAGCGCTCCTGCGAGCACGACTGCCCCCCTCAGCATATGCGCGCGTCGCATGGTCCCACCCCGCTAAATCTGGTGGCGCCACTCTAGCCGAGTTACCTCGCCGCGCCAACCGCGCAACACCCCTCAGGAGCCCGCCTGTGCTGCAGTGCGGTCATGGGCCGGCCCTGGAAACAGCGCATCGGTCCGCCCCATCAGGCGGTAGGCGACGAGGCCGATCCATTCGCGGACCGGGTCCTGGAGCGCGTCGATCTGCTTGTCGAATTCGAAGCGGACGAAGGGCCGTCCGCCGAAGCGCGTGCGGTAATCGACCGGATAGGGAATCACCTCCCAGCCGACCTGCCGGAAGATGCCGACCGACCGCGGCATGTGCATGGCCGAGGTCACGAGGACCCAGGTCTCCCCAGGCTTCGGCTGGACGAGACGCTGGCTGTACAGGGCGTTTTCCCAGGTGTTGCGGGACTCGTTCTCGTAGGTCACGCTGTCGGGGTCGATCCCGACCTGCCGAAGCGCACCACGGACCGCGAGGTCCTCCCGCAGCTCCAGGGCGTCCTGACCGGCCAGCCGTCCCGAGCCGCCGGTGAACACCGCGTGAGCCTGCGGATAGCGGCGGATCAGTTCGGCGAAACCCAGGATACGCTCCGCCGCGTCGTTGACGGACGGCTCGCCGCGGTCGCGGGTGATCGGCGGGTTCACCGCCCCGCCCAGCATGATGATGCCGTCCACCCGTTCCGGCAGATCGGGGCGGGGAAAGCGCTCCTCCAGCGGCAGCGCGACCCACGAGGCGATCGGCGTGACCATGACGACGACGAAGCCGACGGTGACCGCTACGACCAGCCGCCGCCCCCAATGGGCCAGACGGCGGGTGAACAGCAGCGCCGTCCCGGCGGTGAGGATCAGCACGAGCAGATTGCCCGGCGAGACCAGGAGCCACAGCAGCTTCGACAGCACGAAGGACAACAGCCGACCTCCCCTTTCGATTTTCGGTGGTTTCTAGATACGGATGTTCATCCCCGATGCCCAGGGGGCGACGGCACGGTAACGAATCCGCCATCGATCCGTAACAGCGGCGTCTTCGGCGGCGGGTAAGGTCCGCGGTGCAACCAAGGATTTCCCGCATATGCTGTCGAACATTTCCATCGGCACGCGAATCGCGCTGCTGGTCGCCGCGTCCGTGGTCACCTTGGGCCTGCTGGGTGGGACGGTCACCGTCGGCGCCCAGCGCATGTTCGAGGCGACCGCCGAACTGGATCAGTTCCGCGACGCCTATGAGCACACCGCCGCCATCGAGCGCCGGGCCAGCCGTCTGCGCTTCCAGGCGCTTCGTTTCGTGGCCGACCGCGACGAGACGGCGGCCGACGCCTTCGCGAAGAACGCCGAGGAAGCCTCGCGCCTGCTGGACGATCTCAAGGAACGCGGCGTGGAGCGCCTGCCGCAGGAGGAGTTGGGCCATCTGTCGCAGGGCATCGGCACGCTGAAGGAGCGCTTCTCGTCGGTCGTCGCGCGGGCGAAGGAACTGGGTCTGTCCGACGACAGCGGTCTGCGCGGCGTCCTGCGCGCCTCCGCCCGCGCCATCGAGGACGAGTTGAAGCAGTGGCCGAACGCCGACAAGCCGACCGGCCGCATGGAATCCATGCGGAAGATGGAGAAGGACTTCATCATCTACAGCGACGAATCGCTGCTGTCAGGCCACCGCAAGGCCTTCAACGAATTCACCTTCTTCCTCGCCGATTCAGGATTGGACGCGGCCACCCAGACCAGGCTGGAGAAACAGGCCCGCACCTACCGCACCGACCTCGGCCGGTTCGTCGACGCCACCAAGGCCTTCCGGGCCGAGGTGCAGACCTTCAACGACGCCTTCCAGGCCATGGTGCCGCGTTTCGAGGCCCTGCTGGAGTCGGCCAACGCCGGCATGGCCGGGGCGGTGGAGACTCAGAACCGGGTACGCAGCGAGGTGATCGCCAACGTGCTCCAGGTCGGCTCCGTCCTGCTGGTCGGCTTCGCGATCATCAGCCTTCTGGTCGCCCGCAGCATCACCCGGCCGCTGCGCCTGATCGAGGGGGTGATGGAACGGCTGGCCGGCGGCGACCGGACGGCCACCGTGCCGGAGACCGGACGGCGAGACGAGATCGGTGCGATGGCCCGCGCCGTCAGTGTGTTCAAGGAGAATCTTCAGCGCACGCATGAACTGGAGCAGGAGTCCCGCCGGGCCGAACGGCGGGCGGAAGAGGAACGGGAAACTGCGCTGCGCGCCATCGCCCACGACTTCGATTCGGCCTTCGGGCGCGTGCTGCACACGGTCAGCCACGCCGCCGACCAGATCCGCAACGGCGCCCACATCCTGCGCGACACCGCGGAGAAGATGAAGGAACAGGCGCTCGACACGTCCGAGAAGGCGGAGCAGACGTCCGAGGTAGTCGGCATCGTAAACAACGTATCGCGCACCCTCTCCGCCTCCATCGGCGAGATCGGCGGGCGGGTGACCACCTCCAGCACAGCCATCCGCCGCGCCGTGGACCACGCCCGGCAGAGCGACTCGGCGGTGGCGGCGCTGGCTGACAGCTCGCAGCGGATCGGGGAGATCGTCCGTCTGATCAACGACATCGCCGGGCAGACGAACCTGCTGGCCCTGAACGCCACCATCGAAGCCGCCCGCGCCGGAGAGGCCGGCAAGGGCTTCGCCGTCGTCGCCTCGGAGGTCAAGGTGCTGGCCAACCAGACCGCCAAGGCGACCGAAGACATCGCCGGTCAGGTCGGCGCCATCCAGGAGGCCACCGGCTCCGTCGTCGAGGCAATCCGTGCCATCCGGACCACCGTTGAGGAGGTCGCCCACCTGTCGGAGGACGTGTCCGCCGCCGTGCGCGACCAGCTCGAACAGACCGAGGAGATCGTCGGCGCCGTGGGCCGGGCCAACGACAACACCCACGAGGTGACCGAGAGCGTCAGCACCATGGCGATCACCGCCGCGGAGACCGGCAAGTCGGCCATCGAGATGATCTACTCCGCCGCGCAACTGGCCGACGAACTCCGGCAGCTCGAAGCCGACGCCGACCGCTTCGTGTCCTCCATCAAGATCTGAGGCACCAAGCTGTCAGGCACTCTTCAGACAAAGAGAAAGGGCAGGAGCCGAAGCCCCTGCCCTTTCTCGCTTTTGGGATCTGGATGACCAGCCTTACGCGGCCAGCATCTCCAGCGCCTTCTGCAGCTTGTCGCGGGCCTGCTCCGCGGTGTCGCGGCGGTCGCGCTGCTCCTCGATCACCTCTTCCGGCGCCTTGGCGACGAACTGCTCGTTCGACAGCTTGGCGTCGATCTTCTTGATCTCGCCGGACAGCTTCTCGATCTCCTTGGTCAGGCGCGCCCGCTCCTTGTCGAGGTCGACGATGCCTTCCAGCGGCAGGATCAGCGTGGCCTCGTCGAGCACCGCCTGAACGGCGCTCTTGGGCACCGGGCCGGACAGCGGCTCGACGCTGGCCAGACGGCCCATGCGCAGGATCAGGTCGCGGTGCGTGTCCAGCCGCTTCAGGCTCTCCGGACCGGCGTCCTTCAGCTTCAGTTCGATCTGCGCCGCGGGCGGGACGTTCATCTCCGACCGCATGGAGCGGACCGAGGAAATCGTCCGCACCACCCAATCCATCTCGTCACGGGCGGCCGGGTCGATCAGTTCCGCGCCATGTTCCGGCCAATGGGCGGAGATCAGGCGGTTCGCCCGGTCGGTGGACAGCTGCTCCCACAGCTCCTCGGTGATGAAAGGCATCAGCGGGTGGAGCATGTGCAGGATCTCGTCCAGAACCCAGGCGGTGGTCGCCCGCGTCTCGGCGATGGCGGCCTCGTCCGAACCGTTCAGGATCGGCTTGGTGAACTCCAGGTACCAGTCGCAGAAGGTGCCCCAGGTGAAGGCGTAGGCGGTGTTGGCGGCCTCGTTGAACTTGTAGGCCTCGATGGACTCGCCGACCTTCTTCGCCGCCTCCGCCAGGGCGCCGACGATCCAGCGGTTGACCGTCTGGGTCAGCCCGACCGGCTTGAAGCCGGGGACCGGGGCCACCCCGTTCATCTGGGTGTAGCGCGCGGCGTTCCACAGCTTCGTCGCGAAGTTGCGGTATCCCTCGACGCGGCTGACCGCCAGCTTGATGTCGCGGCCCTGGGCGGCCATGGCCGTCAGGGTGAAGCGCAGGGCGTCGGTGCCGTACTGGTCGATCAGTTCCAGCGGGTCGATGACGTTGCCCTTGGACTTCGACATCTTCTGGCCCTTCTCGTCGCGGACCAGGGCGTGGATGTAGACCGTCCGGAAGGGCACGTCCTTCATGAAGTGCAGGCCCATCATCATCATCCGGGCGACCCAGAAGAAGATGATGTCGAAGCCCGTCACCAGCACGTCGGTCGGGTAATAGCGCGCCAGTTCCGGCGTCTCGTCCGGCCAGCCCAGCGTGGAGAAGGGCCACAGGGCCGACGAGAACCAGGTGTCCAGAACGTCCTGGTCGCGGGTCAGCGCCACGTCCTCGCCGTAATGGGCCTTGGCCGCGGCGATGGCCGCCTCCTCGGTCTCCTCGACAAAGAAATGGCCGTCCGGGCCGTACCAGGCGGGAATCTGATGGCCCCACCAGATCTGGCGGCTGATGCACCAGGGCTGGATGTTGCGCATCCATTCGAAATAGGTGTTCTCCCACTGCTTGGGAACGAACACGGTCTTGCCGGTCTCCACCGCCTCGATGGCCGGCTTGGCGAGCGTGGCGGCGTCGACGTACCATTGGTCGGTCAACCAGGGCTCGATGGCCACGCCGGAGCGGTCGCCGTGCGGCACCATGTGGGTGTGCGGCTCGATCTTCTCCAAGAGGCCCAGCGCCTCCAGCTCGGCCACGACCTTCTTGCGCGCCTCGTAGCGGTCGAGCCCGCGGTAGGCCTCGGGAACCTCGTCGCCGGTGATGCGGGCGTCGCGGTCCATGATGTTGATGGCCGCGAGGTTGTTGCGCCGCCCGACCTCGAAGTCGTTGAAGTCGTGAGCCGGGGTGATCTTCACGGCACCCGAGCCGGTCTCCGGATCGGCGTACTCGTCGCCGACGATGGGGATCCGGCGGCCGACCAGCGGCAGGACGACGTTCCTGCCGATCAGATCCTTGTAGCGCTCATCCTCCGGATGGACGGCGACGCCGGTGTCGCCCAGCATCGTCTCGGGACGCGTGGTGGCGACCACGATGAAGCGGTCCGCCTCGCCTTCAATCGGGTAGCGGAAGTGCCAGAGGTTGCCCTTGATCTCCTTCTGCTCGACCTCGAGGTCGGAGATGGCGGTGTGCAGCTTGGGGTCCCAATTGACCAGCCGCTTGTCCTTGTAGATCAGCCCCTGCCTATGCAACTCCACGAACACCTTGCGGACGGCGCGGCTCAGCCCCTCGTCCATGGTGAAGCGCTCGCGCGGCCAGTCGGGCGAGGCGCCCAGCCGGCGCAGCTGGCGGGTGATGGTGCCGCCCGATTCGGCCTTCCACTCCCACACCTTGTCGATGAAGGCGTCGCGGCCGAAGTCGTGGCGCGTCTTGCCTTCCTTGGCAAGGTTCCGTTCCACGACCATCTGGGTCGCGATGCCGGCGTGGTCGGTGCCCGGCTGCCACAGCGCGTCGCGCCCGCGCATCCGGTTGTAGCGGGTCAGAACGTCCTGGAGCGTGAAGGTCAGCGCGTGGCCCATGTGCAGGCTGCCGGTCACGTTCGGCGGCGGCATCATGATGGTGTAGGGCTTGCCGTTCGACTCGGTCTTCGCCGCGAACGCGCCCGTCTCTTCCCACAGCCGGTAGTGCTTTTCCTCGACCTCGGCGGGCCGGTACGTCTTTTCCAACATCACCAGGAACTTTCGCTTACGAATTCAAACGGAATGCGTGGCGGGCGTGACGCCGCTCAGAATTTCTGGGAGCGCCGGATCATCCGGTCGATTTCCTGCTGGACCAGCCGTTCGACGATGGTCGGCAGATTCTCGTCCAGCCACTCCTTCAGCAGCGGCTTCAACAGCTCGCGGACGACTTCCTCCACGGTGCGGACGCCGACGGGCATCGGGCCGATGGACAGGTCGTCGCCGAGCTGGCGCGCCAGATGCGTGAAGTGGTGGGACTGTCTCTTATACACATCTCCGAGCCCACGAGACTATAAC
>NZ_JAUQTX010000120.1:0-19482 GCF_059803775.1 Azospirillum sp. UFLA03-27
GCGTATAATCGTCGGCAGCGTCAGATGTGTATAAGAGACAGGGACCCCCGCCGCCACGCCGACGGCCACCGCCGCCAGAACCGCCACGGTGACGAGCAGCGCCGTCGCCGGCAACCGCTCCAGCACGAGGTCCGCGATGGGCCGGTTGTAGCGGAAGGAGAAGCCCAGATCGAACCGCAGGAGCTGGGACAGATAGGCCTGGAACTGGTCGAGGGCCGAGCGGTCGAGCCCGAACCGCGCGCGCAGATCGGCCATCTGTTCCGCCGTGGCGATCCCGCTCTCCCCGGCCATCACATCGACCAGATCGCCGGGGACCGCCTTCAGCAGCAGGAAGTTCACGACGATCATGACGATGACCATCGGCGCGGTCGCGAGCGTCCGCCGCACGGTGAAAGCGAATAACGTCATGGTTGCAGCTCTGGGGTGCTTTTGCACATTTTCATGATTGGAAAATCGGATGAACCGATCGTCTCTTGATTTGTAATTTACCTCTTGATTCCTACTATGTCTATAGGCAATAGTCTCCTTCGGATGCAGGGCGGGCTTGTTGTTTCCTCGCCCGGAGAAAAACCACCGTTTTTCTGAAAAAGTCCGGCGGCACCCGCTTCCGGTCGAAGTCATCTCATTGACTGCGCGCGGCCGCTCCTTCGACGGCGGCGCTTCGTATCCTGGGAGTTCTCATGAAGATCGCGAGGGTTGAGAGCTTTTTCTTCAATCCCGGCCGCGCCAAGAATCTTCTTTTCGTTCGCATCGAAACGGAGAGCGGAATCTACGGCTGGGGCGAGGGCTACGTCACCGCGGGCAAGGAAAAGGTCGTCGCCGCCTATGTGGACGCCATCGCGCCGCATCTGATCGGGCGCGAGATCTGGAACATCCGCCAGCTCGCCCAGACGCTGCTCGACGATTTCTCGATCCGCCGGACCTCCGTCGATTTCCTGTGCGCGCTGAGCGCGGTCGAGATCGCGTCGTGGGACATCGTCGGCAAGCGCGCCGGCCTGCCGGTGCATAAGCTGCTGGGTGGCGCCGTCCGCGAGAAGATCCGGGTCTACGCCAACGGCTGGTGGTTCGGCGCGTCCTCCATCGACGACACCGCCAACCGCGCCGCGGCGGTGGTGGCGCAGGGCTACGACGCGCTGAAATGGGACCCGATCCCCGGCCCGTGGCGCAACTACGTCGATCCAAAGGACCTCGACCACGCTGTGGAGAACGTCCGCGCGGTGCGCGAGGCGGTCGGCCCGAACGTGGAGCTGCTCATCGACGGCCACCGCCGCCTGTCGCCGAACAACGCGATCCGCCTGATCGAGCGCCTGCGGGAATTCGACATCGCCTGGTACGAGGAGCCCTGCCCGCCGGAAAACCTCGACCTGACGGCGGAGGTGCGGCGCACGACCAACGTCCCCATCGTGTCGGGCGAGGCGCTCTACACCAAGGAGCAGTATCTGCCGCTGTTCGAGAAGCGCGCCGCCGACATCATCAACCCGGACATCAGCGCGGTCGGCGGCATCCTCGCCATGCTCGACATCGCCGCGCTGGCGCAGCCGCACTCCATCGCGGTCAGCCCGCACAATTTCAACAGCCCCATCGTCGGCTTGGCCGCGACGGTCCACCTGTCGGCGCTGGTCACCAACTTTACCATCGCCGAGCTGTTCGTGAACCTCGTCGAGCCGACGCGGGAGCTTGCCCTGCAAGGGCTGACCATCGCCGACGGCTACGTCGACATCCCCGACACGCCGGGCCTCGGCGTCGATCTCGATGTCGAGGTGCTGCGCCGGCACCCCTATCAACCGCTGTCGGGCAAGGGGCTGCGCGATCACCGCGACGAGTTCCCCCGCCGCGGTCCCCCCTCCACCTTCAAAACCGCCGCGACCGCGTGACGCGGGCTTGGGAGCCATTCCGACATGACCAGCATCCGCACCGATTTCCCCCGCCCCACGCCTGAGCAGATCGCGGCCTTCGCGACGATCGGCGCCGCCACCGTCCATGAGGCGCTGGGCCGCCGCGGCGCCGTCGATTCGGCGATCAAGCCGATCTGGCCTGGCCTGCGCATCGTCGGGGCCGCCTTTCCGCTGAAGACACAGCCGGGCGACAACCTGACCATCCACGCCGCGATGAAGCTGGCCCGTCCGGGCGACGTGCTCGTGGTGGACGCCGGCGACTACCCCGAGCAGGGCTCGTTCGGCGACGTGATGGCGACCTCCGCCCAGTCGCTGGGCCTCGCCGGTCTGGTGACCAACGGCGGCGTCCGCGACGCCGCGGCGATCCGCGACATCGGCTTCCCGATCTTCTCCCGCGCCATCTCGATCAAGGGGACGGTAAAGGCGACGCTGGGGCCGATCGCCCAGCCCATCGTGCTGGGCGGCGTCACGGTCCATCCGGGCGACCTGATCGTCGGCGACGACGACGGCCTCGTCGTCGTTCCGCTGGACGAGGTCGAGGCCGTCCTGGCGGCGTCCCGCGCCCGGCTGGAGAAGGAGGAGCGCCTGCGCGCCGACCTCCAGTCCGGCAAGACCACCTGGGACATCGGCAATTACGACGCGCTCCTGGCCCAGACCGGCCAGAGCCTGCAAGCGTGAACGGGAGGAGCAGAACGATGCCCGTAAAGAAGACGACGGCTGCCGCCCCCGCCGCCGAAAGCGTGTCCTGGCTGCGCCTGCCGGCGGCGCCGCAGGATGACCGCACCGACGCCCTGTTCGAGCATTCGGTGTCCGTCCGCGGCTACATCCGCAACACCCAATCGGTGCTGGCGCACATCCCGGCGCTGGTCCTGGCGCAGGAAGCGCTCAGCCGGTCGGTAACCGTCGATTTCACGGACGGGCTGACGGGCCGCGAGCGCGAGCTGATCGCGCTCGCCGTCAGCGTGCAGAACCGTTGCGAGCCCTGCGTCTGGGGGCACGCCGCCAAGCTGCGCGAGATCACCGGCAACCCCCGCTTCGTCGGGCTGGTCGAGGTGAACTACCGCCGCGCCGACCTGACGCCGCGTGAGCGGGCCATCGTCGACTACGCGGTACTGATCACCGAGCGTCCCTGGACCATCGAACCGGCGGACCTCGACGGGCTGCGCGCGGTGGGCCTGTCGGAGCGGGAGATTTTGGAGGCCGCCGCCATCGCCGCCTACTTCAACTTTTCCAACCGGGTGAACAGCGCGCTGGGCGTCCATCCCAATCCCGAGCCCTTCGACGCCAACCGCTGACGAAAGACGAAGGACCGTCATGCCCCGCCCTCCGCTCTCCGCGCTCGACCGGCGCTCCTTCCTGACCGCCGCCCTGACCGCCGCCGCCGCGACCACCCTGGCCGGGGTTGCCGCCCCGGCGGCGCAGGCCGCGGCGCCCGCCTCCTGGCCGACGCAGCCGGTGCGGCTGGTCGTTCCCTTTCCGCCCGGCGGCGGCACCGATCTGCTGGCCCGCGCGCTGGCCGACCGGCTGTCGAAGCTTTATCCGCAGCCCTTCGTGGTCGAGAACCGGCCCGGCGCCGGTGCGGCGGTCGGCACCGACTACGTCGCCAAGTCCAGCGACGGCCACACCTTCCTGTTCGCCTCGTCGAACCATGTGACGGTGCCGGCGCTGTCCACGGCGGTGCGCTACGACATCTTCAAGGACTTCAAATCGGTGGTCCTGGTCGCCGATCAGGCCAGCGTGCTCGCCGTCGATCCGGAGCTGCCCGGCAAGGACGCCGCCGAGGTCCTCGCCCACATCAAGGCCAACCCCGGCAAATACAATTACGGCACGGCGGGCATCGGGTCGGGCCAGCATCTCAGCACCGCCTTCCTCCAGCAGCTCACCGGGATCGACATCGTCCATGTGCCGCTGAAGGGCCAAGGCGAAATCATCTCGGAACTGCTGGGCAAGCGCATCCAGGCCGGATTCCTGGTGCTGTCCACGGCCCTGCCCTACTTCCGTTCCGGCCAGATCCGGCCCCTGGCCGTGGCGCTGCCGGAGCGCAGCCCCTTCGCGCCGGAGATCCCGACCTTCGGCGAAGCCGGGTTGAAGGACTTCGCCGCCCGCTCCTGGCTCGGCCTGCTGGCACCGGCGGCGACGCCGACGGCGGTCGTGGACCGGCTGCACGCCGACATCGTGGGCTTCGCCAAGGACAAGGACTACGTCGCCATCACCGAAAAGGCGGGGATGGCCCTGGTCAACGAGGGGCCTGCTGCCTTCGACGCGGAGATCGCCACCGGCTACGCGCAGTGGAAGCAGGTGATCCAGACCGCCGGCATCAAGCCGAGCTGAGGGGAGCGATGACCGATCCGAAAATCGCCGAGGAGCTGGCCGCCTATTCCGACCGGCTGCTCGGCCTGCTCGACCCCGCCATCGTCCGCCGCGTCGCCATCGACCGGCCCGATCCCGCGGTCATCGAGCGCTATCTCGCCTTGCCCGACCTGACCTCCCAGGTCGCCGACATCCTCGACGGGCTGGGCTACGACAGCGCGGTCCCCCGGCGGCGCCTGCCGCCGCTGGAGGGCGGGCGGCGCGTGGCGGGCCCCGCCGTCACCGCGCGGCAGATTCCGGCGGCGCAGGCGCCGGGCTTCGCCATCGCCTCCGGCCACCGGCCGAAGGGCGGCGGCATCGACCAGATCACCCTGACCCGGCGCGGCGACGTCTTCGTCATCGACGCCGGCGGGGTGGCCGAGGCGTCGAGCTTCGGCGGCATCCTGGCCACGGCGTCGATCGCCGCCGGTCTGGCCGGCATCGTCGTCGACGGGGCGGTGCGCGACAGCGCCAGCATCAAGGCCGGCGGCCTCGCCGTCTGGTCGGCGGGCGTCACGCCGCGCACCGGCAAGCACCGCCTGGAGCTGGCGGAGTTCAACGGACCGGTCACCATCGCCGGCGTCCAGGTCCATCCCGGCGATCTGGCGCTGGGCGACGACGACGGGCTGATCTTCGTGCCCGCCGCGCTGATCCTGGAGGTCATCGAACGGGCGGAGGCGGCGGCCGGCCGGGAAAGCGCGCTGCTCGGCGCCCTGTCCTCCGGCGGATCGGCGCGCGAGGCCGCGGCGATCCTGCACCCCAGCAAATGGTGAGCGGCATGACCAACCCCAGCACCTCCATTCCCCCCATCGGCATCCCCCGCATCGGGATCATCGGCTTCGGCGAGGTGGGGTCGAGCGTCGCGCGCGGCCTGATCGCCGCCGGGGCGGGCGACATCGTCGCCTACGACGCACCGCCCGGCCCGACCGAGCGCCGCCTCGCCCTGCGGCGGGCGGACGAAGTGGGGCTCGCCCTCGCCTTCGATCCGGCGGCGCTCGCCGACCGGGAGATCCTCATCTCCAGCGTGACGCAGGACGCGGCGGACAACGCCGCCGCCACGGTAGCTCCGCACGTCGCGGCGGACGCGATCTACGCCGACGTGAATTCACTGTCGCCGGAGGTGAAGGCCGCGGTCGGCGGTCGGCTGGACGCCGTTCCCGGACGCTTCGTGGACGTGGCGATCATGGGCGCGCCGGCGTCCGACCTGCACCGCGTGCCGCTTCTGGCGGCGGGCCGGAGGGCGGAGGAGCTTGCCGCGAGGCTGGCCCCCTTCGGGACCGGCATCCGCGTCGTCGGGCCGGAGCCGGGCCGGGCGGCGGCGGTGAAGATCCTGCGCAGCATCCTCACCAAAGGCTTGGAAACCCTGCTGGTCGAGGCGCTGACCGCCGCGCGGCGCCACGGTGTGGAAGCGGAGGTGCTGGACAGCTTCCTGGAAATCTTCGACCGGCGTCCCGCGCTGGAGTTCGTCGATTTCCTGGTACGCTCCGACACGGTCCATTCCGGGCGCCGCGCGCTGGAGGCCGCGCAGTCGGCGGACACCGTCGCCGCGGTCGGGCTGGAGCCGGCGATGAGCCGTGCGGTGGCGGCCCGCCTCTCTCAGCTTGCCGGCCTCGGCCTCAAGGAGCGGCTGGGCGGGGTGCCGCCCGCGACCCTGTCCGACGCGGTGACCCTGTTCGACGAGGCGCTCGGGCGCCGGCCTTCCACGGAGCGGTCGCATGGCATCGAACATCCGCAGAATTGAGGGACTGGCGGCCGGCCTCGCGCTGGCCGCCCTGGGCGCGGCGGCCGGCGCCTTCATCGTCGCCAGCTACCCTCTGGGCACGGCGCGCCAACTCGGGCCAGGGGCGATGCCCGCCCTGGTGGCGCTGATCCTCGTCCTGCTGGGCGGCGTCATCGCGGTCCGGGGCCTGTGGGAGCGGAGCAACGGCGCGGGGATCGACCTGCGCGCCGCGTTGCGGCCCGCCGGGCTGATCCTGGGGGCCATCCTGCTGTTCGGCGGGCTTGTGGACGGGCTGGGCGTGGTTCCGGCCAGCGCCGTCGCGGTGATCGGCTCGGCGCTGGCCAGCCGCCGAACGCGCAAGCGGGAGATCGCCGCGCTGGCGGCGGTTCTCGCCGTCGCCGTGCCGGCCCTGTTCGTCGGGGTTCTCGGCATGCCGCTGAAGATCTGGCCGACACTGTAAGAAAGAGGATCGACCGGCGTCATGATGGATTCGCTCGGGGGGATCGCGCACGGGCTGTCGATCGCGGCCTCTCCCGCCAACCTGCTGTATTGCTTCGCCGGGGCGCTGCTCGGCACTTTCGTCGGCGTCCTGCCCGGGGTGGGACCGCTGCTGACCATTGCGCTCCTGCTGCCCTTCACCTTCTCGCTGGAGCCGACCGGCGCGCTCATCATGCTGGCCGGCATCTATTACGGCGCCCAGTATGGCGGGTCGACCACGTCGATCCTGCTCAACATGCCGGGCGAGACCTCGTCGGTGGTGACCTGCATCGACGGGCACGCCATGGCGCGCCAGGGGCGCGGCGGTCCGGCCCTGGCGGTGGCCGCCATCGGCTCCTTCGTCGCGGGCACGCTGTCGACCGGGATCGTCGCCTTCTTCGCGCCGGTCCTGGCCGGCGTCGCCATCCGCTTCGGTCCGGCCGACTATTTCTCGCTGATGGTCCTCGGGCTGGTCGGCGCCATCGTCCTGGCGCAGGGGTCCTTCGTCAAGGCGCTGGCGATGATCGTCCTCGGGCTGCTGTTCGGCCTCGTCGGAACCGACGTCAACAGCGGGGAGCAGCGCCTGACCTTCGGCATCCAGGCCCTGGCGGACGGCATCGGTTTCGTCCCGGTGGCGCTGGGCGTCTTCGGCATCGGCGAGATCATCCGCATCCTGATCGGGCAGGAGCGCGACGGCGGACGGGTCATCCCGCACGGCTCCCTGATGCCGAGCCGGCAGGACCTGTGCTCCTCCTCCGGCGCCATCGCGCGGGGATCGGTGATCGGGTCGGCGCTGGGGCTGCTGCCCGGCGGTGGCGCGGTGCTGGCCGCCTTCGCCTCCTACACCGTGGAAAAGAAGCTGGCGCGCGACCCCTCGCGCTTCGGGCGCGGCGCCATCGAAGGGGTGGCGGGTCCGGAATCGGCCAACAACGCGGCGGCGCAGACCTCCTTCATTCCCTTGCTCACCCTCGGGCTGCCGTCCAACGCGGTCATGGCGCTGATGATCGGCGCGCTGATGCTGCACGGCATCACCCCCGGCCCCCGCATCATGCAGGCCGAGCCGGACCTGTTCTGGGGCGTGGTCGCCAGCATGTGGATCGGCAACGCCATGCTGATCGTGCTGAACCTGCCACTGGTCGGGCTGTGGGTGCGGCTGCTGCGCGTGCCCTACCGCTTCCTCTACCCGACCATCGTGCTGGTCAGCTGCATCGGCGTCTACGGCGTGTCGAACAGCGCGTTCGACCTCGTGACGACGGCCGTCTTCGGGCTTCTCGGCTGGGTCCTGCAGGCCCTGCGCTTCGAGCCGGCTCCGCTGCTCCTGGGATTCGTGCTGGGACCGATGATGGAGGAGAATCTGCGGCGCGCCATGATCCTGTCGCGCGGCGATCCGACCGTCTTCCTGCGCGAGCCGATCAGCCTCGCGCTGCTGGTCCTGACCGGCGTGCTGCTGGCCGCCATCATCCTCCCCGCCGTCCGCCGGAACCGCGAGCGCGTGTTCGCGGAATGACCGGCGGGCGGTACGGGCGCGCGCCTGGCGTCAGGGCTGCGGTGCCGAGCCGATGAAGGCCGAGGCGCGCTCGCCCCACCGCTCATGCGGGTAGTAGTCCCAGACGGCATGGTGCTGGGTGGCCCAATTGTCCCAGAAGACCAGGGAGTTGGGGCGCCAGTGGATGCGCGTCTGGAAGGCCAGGTTCTTTTCGATGTGGCGGAACAGCAGGCCCAGGATGGCGTCGCTCTCGGTGCGGGTGAGCTGGACGATGTGGCTGGTGAAGGCCTCGTTGACGAACAGGTACTTGCGCCCGGTCAGATGATGGCGCGCCACCACCGGGTGCTCGGTGGACGGAAAGGTCTGGCCCGGCTGCGGCGTGGCGCCGTAGCCCGCCGTCCAGGCCTTGCCCCCGTCATGGACGGCGGTCAGGCCGTCGAGCAGCGCCTTGACCTTCTCAGACAGCGATTCGTAGGCCAGATACATGTTGGCGAAGGCGGTGTCGCCGCCGATCTCCGGCTGTTTGGTGACGCGCAGGAAGGAGCCCCAGATGGGTTCGGGATCGCAGGTCACGTCGGAATGCCACGCGTCGCCGGCGGTGTAGCGGGCTTCGGGTCCGGTGCGCCAGGCCAGGATCTCCGGATCGTGGTCGTTCGACGACAATTGCCGCGCGCCCCCCAGCACATGGCGGTGCAGCGTGCCGAAGTGGCGGGCGAAGCGCTTGTGGTCCTCCGCGGTGATCTTCTGGTCGCGGAACACCAGCACCAGATGGTCGGCGATGGCCTTGCGGATGTCGGCCAACTGCGCGTCGCTCAGCGGCCTGGACAGGTCCACGCCCTCGACCTCGGCCCCCAGGATGAGCGACAGCGGGCGCACCGCGATGCTGCCGTAGCTTGGGCGCTCGCGGCGGCTCCAGTCGGCGATGGCCGTCTTGTCGTGGAAGTCGCGATAGAAGCTCATGATGGTTCCCTCAAATTTCATAGGCGAACGGAAGCTCCGCCGCGGTGAAGAACTCGCGGTGGATTTCCTTGCGCAAAGCGATGAAGTCGGGGCTCGACCGGTCGCGCGGGCGCGGCAGTCGGACCGGCAGCCTCTTGCGGACGGTGCCGGGGCGCGACGACATGACCACCACCTCGTCGCCGAGGAAGACGGCCTCGTCGATGTCGTGGGTGACGAGGATCATGGTCGTGCGCTGCGCTTCCCAGATGCGCAGGATTTCCTGCTGCATCTGGATCCGGGTCAGGGCGTCCAGCGCGCCGAACGGCTCGTCCAGCAGCAGCACCCGCGGCTGGTTGACGAGCGCACGGGCGATCGCCACGCGCTGGGCCATGCCGCCCGAGAGTTGGTGCGGGTGGGCCTTGGCGAAGCCCTCCAGCCCGACCAGCTCCAGACGCTCCCGCACCCGCCGGGCGACCTCCTCCTTGGGCAGGTTCTTCAGCCCGAAGGCGATGTTCTGCTCGACCGTCAGCCAGGGCAGCAGGCGGTGCTCCTGGAAGATCACCCCACGGTCGAGGCCGGGACCGCCGATGGGCCGCCCGTCGATCGTGACGGACCCGTCATAGCTGGTCTCCAGACCGGCGATGATGCGCAGAAGCGTGCTCTTGCCGCAGCCGGAACTGCCGACGATGCTGACGAAGCTCCCGCCCGGAACGTCGAGCCGGATGTCGCTGAGCGCCTGGACCGCTTCGGTCCTGAGCGGGCCGGTCTTCAGCGTGAAGGTTTTGGACAGCGGGCCGATGCGCAGGCTGGCGGCGCGGTCGGCGGCCCGATCGGCGCCCGTCTTGCGGGCAGCGGTGGCAACCATGGCGGTCAGCTCCCCGAGAAGGTGGATTTCCAGGTGATCAGGCGGCGTTCGGCGGCGCGCAGCACGACGTCGAGCAGCTTGCCCATGGCCCCGATGGTGATCATGCCCACCAGAACCTGATCGGTCTGGCTCATCTGCCGGGCGTCCATGATGAGGTAGCCGAGGCCCGACGAGGCGGCGATCAGTTCGGCGGCGACCACGCAGATCCAGGCCACCATAAGCCCGACGCGCAGG
Source organism: Azospirillum sp. UFLA03-27 (assembly GCF_059803775.1). Lineage (NCBI taxonomy): Bacteria > Pseudomonadati > Pseudomonadota > Alphaproteobacteria > Rhodospirillales > Azospirillaceae > Azospirillum > Azospirillum sp. UFLA03-27. The sequence goes on from NZ_JAUQTX010000120.1 coordinate 9,966, forward strand.
CCCGTCATGATGTTCGGCAGCGCCCCCGGCAGAACGACCTGGAGGATGAAGCGGCGGCGCGTCACCTCCAGCACGCGCGCCAGCTCGACATGGCGGTGGTCGGTCTGGCGGATGCCGTCGATGGTGTTGACGAGAACGGGAAAGATGGCGCCGAGGAAGATGATGTAGACCTTCCCCGCCTCGCCGATGCCGAACCACAGGATGGCCAGCGGAATCCAGGCGATGGGCGGGATCGGCTTGGTCAGCTGGATGATCAGGTCGGTCAGCCGGTCCAGCGTCCGCGACAGGCCGATCCCGATGCCCAGCGGCAGGCCGACCAGCGCGGCGATGGCGAACCCCTCCAGAACGCGCAGCAGGCTGATACTCAGGTGGCGGAACAGGTCGCCGCTGGCCGCCAGATCGACGAAGGCCTTGCCCACCCTGGTCGGCGGCGGCAGCAGGATGGGGCGGATGTAGCCCAGCGCGAACGCCGCCTGCCACGCCGCCAGCAGCGCCACGGGAAGCGCCACATACAGCGCCGCCCGCCCCAGGACGCCCGGCAGGACGCCGGCCAGGGCGCCCAGGCGGGAGCGCGCGGCCCCCGCCGTCAGCCCGGCCCGCTGCGCGGAATGCGCATCGGAAGCCAGTTCGGCGCTCATTTCAGCCCCGCCTCGTCCGCCGGCTTGCGGTTGAAGAAGGCGTCCACGTCCACCGCGGTCTTGATCAGGCCGTGGGCGCGCATGAATTGTTCGGTCTTCTTGACCTCGGCCACGTCGTCGTCGTGGATGGCCGGGTCGTAGTTCATGCGCTGCAGAACCTGGACCAGCAGGTCGGGCGCCAGATTGACGTCGCCGCTGATCAACTCGGCCGCCTCCTTGGGGTTGGCGGTGATGAACTCCGAGGCGCGCTTGTACGCCGTCAGCAGCGCCTTCGCCTGCTCGGGCCGGTTCTTGAGGAAGCCGTTGTCGGCGACGATCAGCAGCAGCCCCTTCTTGATGCCGGTGCCGTCGGCCAGCACGCGGACCGCCTTCTGCGATTCGAAGCGGGTCAGGATCGGCTCCCACACCGCTCCGGCGTCGATGGTGCCGGCGATGATGGCCGGCGGGATCTCCGCCACCGGCAGGTTGATCAGCTCGACGTCGTTGAGCGTCAGGCCGCCCTGCTCCAGCACCAGCGCCAGCAGATGGTGGGCGTAGGACCCCTTGGTCACCGCCACCTTCCTGCCCTTCAGCTCCTTGGGCGAGGCGATGGGGGAGTCGCCGCCGACGATGACCGCCAAGCTCTTCGGACCGTCCGAGGTCAGGGCGATGGCGCTGGTGTCCAGCCCCGCCGCCTTGCCGACCAACGCCGGGGTGTCGCCGACGAAGCCCACATCCTGCTGGCCGGCGGCGAAGGATTCGTTGATCGGCGGACCGGCGGGGAAGAGCGACCATTTGACGGCCGCGTTCGGCGCCACCTTGGCCAACTCCTCGTCCAGCCACTTCTTCTGCTTGGCGACGAACAGGGGCGCATAGAGGGGAAAGGGCTGCGCGGCGATGCGCAGATCGTCGGCAGCGGCGGAGGTGGTGGCGGTTCCGGCCAGCCCGAGGCCGATGGCGGCCGCGACGGCCAAGGCGACAAATCTGGAAACGGCCATGGTCGATACCTCGCTTCATGCTGGGATTTTTGGGATCGGAGGTATGGGATTCAGGGGCACTGGCTTGGCTGTGCGTTGCCGGTTCCCGGATCGGCCCATTTCCCTATTATGAATGTGGATGTTCGTATTTCATTTAACACGCTCGAATGTCAATACACCCTCGCGTTATGGGCGACTGCAAATTGTGATTTTTTACAAAAATGCGAAATCAGCGTCGACGATTGATCCAAATCAACGAACACGGCCTGATTTGCCTAGCTGATAAGTAGCCTTATTCGAGCGGGCACTCCGCTCCGCTGCCTTGGCCGAAAGACGATCCGATGACGACGAAGACCCCTCATGCCGACGGCTTCCGCCGCTTCACGCTGACGCCCTACAACCCCTTCATCGGCGCCGTGGTTGACGGGATCGACCTAGGGGAGACCACCGGCGAGGAGGTCCGTGCCGACCTGCGCCGGGCGCTGGCCGAGTATGGCGTGCTGTTCTTCCGCGGCCAGACGCTGAGCCCGGAGCAGCAGGTCGATGTCGCCCGGATCTTCGGCGATCCCGACAAGGCCAAGGCCTATTTCAAGCGCCACGACTCGAACCGGCTCGTCGAACTGATCGAGTTCACGCCGGGGCAGCCGGGGTACGGCACCGATCAATGGCACGCCGATATTACATTTTCCGCCAACCCGCCCACCGGCACGGTCCTGCACGCGCGCGACGTGCCGTCCGTCGGCGGCGACACCGCCTGGGCCAGCGGAACCTACGTCTACGACCGCCTCGACCCGGCCTTGCGCGCCTATCTGGAAACGCTGGAGGCGGTGCACAGCATCGAGCACAGCGGCTGGCCCGAGTGGTTCCGCACCCAGCCCAACGGGGAGGAGTTGTACCGTCAGGCCCGCGCCGAGCATCTGCCGGTGGTGCACAAGGTCGTCCAGACCCATCCGGTCACGGGCCGCAAGCTGGTCTATGTCAGCCCGAACTTCACCCTGCGCATCCGCGGCCTGTCGCGCCAGCAGAGCGACGCGCTGCTGACCTTCCTGTTCGGGCTGTTCGAGAAGCCCGAAGCCCAGGCGCGCTGGCGCTGGCGGAACGGCGACGTGGCGATCTGGGACAACCGCGCCACCGTCCATTACGCGGTGACCGACTACACCGAGTACCGTCTGCTCCACCGGGTCACCTTCGGCGAGGACAAGGCGTTCTGAGCGTCGGTTCTGACGTCCCGGCAGGGAATCGGGGATTCTCTCCATCCCGGCCATATTTAACATTTTTTTAAATGCTGTATATGGAAAAATAATACACATATGCTCGCTTGTGCTGTTGCTTATTTCCCTTCTTAATATGTAGAGTTTATTCACCGGCGGACGACCGCGCCGCCGGGTGAAGACGGGGGAGATAAGCCACCATGAAGCAGTTCCTGCCTTCCATCGCCCTGCTCGCGCTGGCCACCCTGGCGCCGGTCTCCGCCGAGGCCGCCGGCAAGGTCGTCGTGGCCTACCAGACCGACGCGCTGCCGTCGTCGGTGGCCATCGCGAACGGGGACTTCGCCAAGGCGACCGGCAGCGAGATCGATTTCCGCAAGTTCAATTCGGGCGCCGACATTTTCGCCGCCATCGCGTCGGGCGACGTCCAGGTCGGTTATGTCGGCTCAAGCCCCTTCGCCGCCGCGGTCAGCCGTGGGCTGGACGTGAAGGCCTTCCACCTCGCCAGCGCCTCCGGCACCGACGAGGCGCTGGTGGTCCGCAACGGCTCCGGAATCGAAAAGCCCTCCGACCTCAAGGGCAAGAAGCTGGCCGCCGCCCCGGTCTCGACCGACCATTACCAGCTCCTCGCCGTGCTGAAGCAGGAGAAGCTGAGCGAGCGCGACGCCCAGGTCTTCGCCATCCCGCAGCCCGACATCGTCGCGGCCTGGAACCGCGGCGACCTGGACGGCGCCTTCGTCTGGGACCCGGCGCTGACCGAGCTGAAGAAGACCGGCAAGGTTCTGTTGACCTCCCGGCAGGTGGCCGACCGCGGCGCCCCGACCTTCACCGCCTGGGTCGCTACCGCCGCCTTCGCCAAGGAGAACCCGGCCTTCCTGAAGAGCTTCGCCGGTGTGGTGGAGCGTTACAGCGTCTCCTTCCGCGACGACAAGGCCGCCTGGGGACCAGACTCGGCGAACGCAAAGACGCTGGCCGGGCTTCTCGGCGGCACGCCGTCCGATCAAGCCGCCGCGCTGAACAACCTGTCGCTGATCCCGGCCAAGCAGCAGGCCACCAAGGACTGGCTGGACGGCGGCGAGAGCAGCGGCACCGCCCGAATCCTGAAGGAAACCGCCGAATTCCTGAAGGAGCAGAAGAAGGTCTCCACCGTGCTGCCCAGCTACGGCGGCTTCGTCACGGCGGATTACGTCAAGGCCCTGCCCTGACGCGCGGTTGGACGGGAGGCGCGCCATGCTCCGGGTGCAGAACGCCAGCGTGTATTTTCCAGGCCGCGACGGTGGGGTGATCCACGCGCTGGACCGCGCGTCGCTGGACATCGACGCCAACAGCATCGTCGTCGCGCTGGGCGCGTCGGGCTGCGGCAAGTCCACGCTGCTGAACGCCATCGCCGGCTTCCTTCCCTTGTCGGACGGCTGCATCACGCTGGACGGCCGGCCGGTGGAGCGCCCCGGCGCCGACCGCGGCGTGGTGTTCCAGAAGGACACGCTGCTGCCCTGGAAGAGCGTGCTGGACAATGTGGCGCTCGGCCTGGATTTCGCCGGCCTCCTCCTGCGGGAGCGGCGGGACCGTGCCGCGGAGTTGTTGCGCCTCGTCGGGCTGGAGGGCTTCGCCAAGGCCGCCCCGCACGAGCTGTCCGGCGGCATGCGCCAGCGCGTCGGCATCGCCCGCGCGCTGGCCACCGACCCGAAGATCCTGCTGATGGACGAGCCGTTCGGCGCGCTCGACAGCCTGACCCGGGAGCAGATGCAGGAGCTGCTGGTCGACGTCTGGGCGCGCACCGGCAAGCGCATCTTCTTCATCACCCACTCCATCGAGGAGGCGCTGTTCCTCGGCACGACGGTGGTGGTGATGTCGCCGCGCCCCGGCCGGATCGTCGCCCGCTTCGATCTGGATTTCGTCCGGCGCTTCGCCGCCGAGCGGGACGTGCGCGCCATCATGTCCGACCCGGAGTTCGGGGATCTGCACAACCGCATCCGCGATCTCGTCCACCGTCCGCATCACGCGGCGGTCCACCGCGGGGAGACGCTGCAATGACCGACGCCGCCCGCACGACCAACGAACCCCTCACGGTCCCCGCCGTCCGGCCCCGGACCGTCGCCCTGCGGCCCTTCGGGCTGGACGGGGTGCGGACCGGCCCGATCAGCGCGGTCACGGGGATTCTGCTCATCGCCCTGTGGTTCCTGGTCTCGCATTACCGGCTGGTGACGCCGCTGTTCCTGCCCGCGCCGGGGGAGGTGGCCGCCCAGTTCCTCGCCATCCTGGAGGACGGCTACGCCGGCGCCACGCTTGGGGAGCATGTGTCGGCCAGCCTGCTGCGCATCCTCGCCGCGGCGCTGATCGCGGCGTCGCTCGGCATCCCGCTGGGGCTGGCGATGGGGCTGAACCGCTGGGCCAAGGGCGTCCTCGACACGCCCATCGAGTTCTACTGGCCGCTGCCGCCGCTGGCCTATCTGCCGCTGATGATCATCTGGCTGGGCATCGGGGAGGTGTCGAAGATCGCCCTGCTGACGCTGGCGATGTTCGCCCCGATCTGCCTGTCGGCGCAGGCCGGCGTGCGGTCGCTGCCCATCGAGCGCGTCAACGCCGCGCTGTCGCTGGGGGCCACGCGCTGGCAGCTCTTCCGCGCCATCGTGCTGCCCAGCGCTCTGCCGGAGATCCTGACCGGCCTGCGCATCGCCATCGGCGTCGGCTGGAGCACGCTGGTCGCCGCGGAGCTGATCGCGGCGACGCGCGGCATCGGCTTCATGATCATGTCCGCCTCGCATTTCCTGGCCACCGACGTGGTGTTCGTCGGCATCGGCATCATCGCCGCCTGGGCCTTCGCCTTCTCCTACGGGATGCGCCTGCTGGAATCCTGGCTGGTGCCCTGGAAGGGCAAGACCTGACGCTTTCCCGAACCGGAGTGCTTTCGCCGTGTCGCGGCCCCCCAACATCCTGTTCATCATGGCCGACCAGATGGCGGCCCCCGCCCTGCCCTTCCACGGTCATCCGGTGGTCAAGACGCCGAACCTGTCGCGGCTGGCCGCGGACGGCGTGGTGTTCGACAACGCCTACTGCAACTACCCGCTCTGCGCGCCGTCGCGCTTCGCGCTGCTGTCGGGGCGGCTGCCCTCGGCCATCGGCGCCTTCGACAACGCGGCGGAGTTCGCCTCCTCCGTGCCGACCTTCGTGCATTACGCCCGCGCCGCCGGCTACCGCACCTGCCTGTCGGGCAAGATGCATTTCGTCGGCGCCGACCAGCTCCACGGCTTCGAGGAGCGGCTGACCACCGACATCTATCCCGCCGATTTCGGCTGGACGCCGGATTGGGGCAACGGGGCGCTGGCCTACGACTGGTCGCATCACATGGCGAGCGTGGTCGAGGCCGGCCCCTGCCACCGCAGCCTGCAGATCGACTTCGACGAGGAGACCGCCCATCAGGCGGTGCAGAAGATCTACGATTACGGCCGCACCGCAGACGAGGCGCCCTTCCTCCTGGCGGTGTCCTTCACGCACCCGCACCACCCCTTCAACTGCCTGCCGGAGCATTGGGATCTCTACGACCACGCGGCGATCGACCTGCCCTCGGTGCCGACCATCCCGCCAGAGCGGCTCGATCCGCACAGCCGGCGGCTCCACTACATGGACGGGCTGCACCGCTACGACCTGACGGAGGAGCGGGTGCGCACCGCCCGCCACGCCTATTACGGCTCCATCAGCTATGTGGACGAGCTGGTCGGGCGTCTGCTGACCGCGCTGGAGCGGGCCGGGCTGGCCGAAGACACCATCATCGTCTTCACCGGCGACCATGGCGAGATGCTGGGCGAGCGGGGCATGTGGTACAAGATGACCTTCTTCGAATGGTCGTCCCGCGTGCCGCTGCTGGTGCACGCTCCGGGACGCTGGGCGGCGCGCCGGGTGTCGGCCCCGGTGTCGCACGTCGATCTTTTCCCCACCATCCTCGACCTGCTCGACGGCCGGGCGCCGCTGCCGGTCGACCCGTTCGACGGCGAAAGCCTGCTGCCCCTGCTGGCCGGTTCGGCGCGCGGCGCCGGCCGCACCATCTTCGCGGAGTATCTGGGGGAAGGGACGCTGAACCCCGCCTTCATGGTGCGGCGCGGCCGCTACAAATACATCGCCTGCGACGGCGACCCGCCGCAGCTCTACGATCTGGAGGCCGACCCGAAGGAGCTGGTCAACCGCGCCGGCGCGCGCGATCTCGCCGCCATCGAGGCCGATCTGTCCGCATCGGTCGCCCGGCGCTGGAACGCGCCGGCCCTGCGCCGGGCGGTGATCGAGAGCCAGAACCGGCGGCTGTTCGTCCACAAGGTGCTGCTGACCGGGCGGCACACGCCCTGGGATTTCCAGCCCCACCGCAACGCCGCCACCTCCTATGTCCGCAATTTCGGGGTCGCCGAGGACACGCTGAAGGCGCTGGCCCGCCTGCCGGTGGTGGAGCCGGTGCCGCCCGACGCCTGATTCCTCCTCTCCCATCTCTGCCATCCGGGGAACTGCCATGCCCGACATGTCTCTGCCCAGCCTGTCCATCACCCCCGTCAGCCCGGCCATCGGCGCGCGGGTGGAGGGGCTGGACCTCACCCATCCGCTGAGCGACGCGGAGGCCGCCGCGCTGGAGCGCGCGCTGGTCACCCATCAGGTGCTGTTCTTCGAGAATCAACCCCTGACGCCCGCGGCCCAGCGCGCCTTCGCCGCCCGCTTCGGCAGCCTGCACGTCCACCCCGTCTATCCCAACGTGCCCGAGCAGCCGGAGATCATGGTGCTCGACACCGGGCCGCACAACGTGACGGACAACGATGTCTGGCACACCGACGTGACCTGCATCGAGACGCCGCCGGCCATTGTAGCGCTGGCGGGCAAGCGGATCCCGCCCAACGGCGGCGACACCGTGTGGGCCAGCAACATCGCCGCCTACAACGGCCTGTCGGAACCGCTGCGCCGCCTGCTCGACCCGCTGACCGCGCTGCACGACTTCACCAAATCCTTCCCCGAATGGCGGCACAACGGCGATCCGGAGACGCACGCCCGCTGGCGCGCGGCCCGCGACCGCCACCCGCCGGTGACCCACCCGGTGGTCCGCGTCCATCCGGTGAGCGGTACCAAGGCGCTGTTCGTGAACGAGAACTTCACCGCGCGCATCGTCGGGCTGAGCGACCGCGAGAGCGCGGCCATCCTCGACCTGCTGTTCGACCACATCAGCCGCCCGGAATTCACCGTGCGCTGGCGGTGGAAGGCCGACGACCTCGTGCTGTGGGACAACCGCTCCACCCAGCATTACGCGGTGAACGACTATCTGCCGCACAGCCGCCTGATGCACCGCGCCACCGTGCTGGGCGACCGGCCCGTCGGACCCTGAGCAAACCTCTCATAACAACATCAAATCCCTAGGGAGAATTCGACCGTGACGAGCCTGTTCCCGCGCCGCGCCGTGCTCGGCGCCCTGTTCGCCGCCGCCCTGTCCAGCCATCTGCCGGGCGCTGCCCGCGCCGCCGACAGGGTGACGGAGATCCGCCTCGACTACGCCTACTACAACCCGGTCAGCCTCGTGCTGAAGGAAAAGGGCTGGCTGGAGGAAGATCTGAAGAAGGACGGGATCGCCGTGCGCTGGGTGCTCAGCCTCGGTTCCAACAAGGCGCTGGAGTTCCTGAACGCCGGCAGCCTGGATTTCGGCTCGACCGCCGGGGCGGCGGCGCTGATCGCGCGGATCAACGGCAATCCCATCAAATCGGTCTACGTCTATTCCAAGCCGGAATGGACCGCCCTGGTCACCGGCCCGAACAGCGCCATCACGAAGGTCGAGGACCTGAAGGGCAAGCGCGTCGCCGTCACCCGCGGCACCGACCCGCACATCTTCCTGGTCCGCACGCTCGCCCGGCACAAGCTGACCGACAAGGACATCAAGCTGGTCCTGCTGCAGCACCAGGACGGCCGGCTGGCGCTGGAGAAGGGCGATGTGGACGCCTGGGCGGGGCTCGACCCGCTGATGGCCCAGGCGGAGATCGACAACGGCGCCACGCTGTTCTACCGCAACGCCGCCGCCAACAGCTGGGGCGTGCTGAACGTGCGGGAGGAGTTCGCCACACAGCAGCCGGAGTTGGTCGCCCGCGTCCTGCGCGCCTATGAGAAGGCCCGCGCCCACGCGCTCGCCAACCCGGCGGAGTTGAAGACGACCATCGCCACCGCGGCGAAACTGTCGGAGCCGGTGGCCGCCCGCCAGTTGGAGCGCACCGACCTCAGCCACAGCGCCATCGGCGCGGAGCAGGCCGACACCATCCTCCAGGCCGGCCTCGCCCTTCAGGAGAGCGGCGTGCTGGGCGCCGACGTGGACGTGAAGGGGGCGGTCGCGGCGCTGATCGACCCGTCCTTCTCCAAGGCGCTGCCCCAGTAAGGGGGCGGTTCCGTGGCCGTCATCGAACCGGCGCTGGACCGGCAAGAATCCGGCGCCGTTTCCCTTCCGGAGGCATCCGGTCCAGCGCCCCGCCGCCGCTGGCTGGACTGGCTGGCCGGCCTGATCGTCCCGCTGGCCCTGGCGCTCGGCTGGGAGGTCGCGGTGACGCAGGGCTGGGGCAACGGGCGCCTGCTGCCGCCGCCCAGCCGCATCCTGTCCACCCTGTGGGGCCTGTGGCGGTCCGGCGACCTGATCACCCATGTTCTGGCGACGCTGGGCCGGGTGGGGCCTGTCTCTTATACACATCTGACGCTGCCGACGATTATACGC
>NZ_JAUQTX010000121.1:0-19480 GCF_059803775.1 Azospirillum sp. UFLA03-27
GAGCCGGTGGCCGACGGCAAGTCGTGGAACAGCATCCCGACCTGCAAGGAATCCGGGCTGGACGTGGAATACACCATGCTGCGCGGCATCTTCATGGGGCCGGGCGTCACGCCGGAGCAGATCGCCTACTATGTGGACCTCTTCAAGAAAGTCCGCGAGACGGAGGAGTGGAAGGACTTCATGGCGAAAGGGGCCTTCAACGTCAGCTTCAAGACCGGCGACGAGTTCAAGACTTGGCTGACCGCGGCGGAAACCCAGCATAAGACGCTGATGGACAAGGCGGGCTTCACCAAGCAATAGCCCCTCCCGTCCGACGCGCGGCCCCCGGGGCATCGCGCCCCGGGCGCCCTCCCCAACCTTTCGGGTTTTCGTGGGAGTGAGCCATGGAGCATGAAACGCAGAACAGTGATCCGGTCGTCTCGAACCGGACCATGGAGATCGTCGTCGCCGGGCTGTTCGCCCTCGTCGCCCTGGTGGTGATGGCCGACAGCATCCGCGTCGGCAACGGCTGGGGGGCCGACGGGCCGAAGGCCGGTTACTTCCCCTTCTATGTCGGCCTGATCATGCTGGTCAGCAGTCTGGCCACGCTGGCTGTCAACCTCTGGCGCCACAGCGGCGAACGGACCGCCTTCGTCGAGAAGCACCAGCTCGCCCTGGTTCTCAAGGTGCTGGTCCCCAGCGCCGTCTTCGTGATCCTGACGGCCTTCCTGGGCATCTATCTGTCGGCGGTGCTGTTCATCGCCTTCTTCATGCATTGGGTGGGCAAGTATCCGCTCAAGACGATCCTGCCAGTCGCCATCCTCGTGCCCGCGGGCCTCTTCGTGATGTTCGAGATCTGGTTCCTGGTTCCGCTTCCCAAGGGACCGGTGGAGACGATGTTCGGGTTCTGACGGGTCCAGTTTTTACCAGTCCAGTTTTTAAATGCCGGGGCGGCCGCGGGAACGGCCGCGCACACCGAAGCAGCGGTGGGCATCCGCGACGAACCAGCCCATGCGGCGGGGACGAACCCCGTCCTGCGCACTCAAGACGCGACCTTTCCAAACGGAACGGGCGCGGATGCCGGAAAGGGAGGGAAACTTGGAAGCGCTCGGGTCACTCATACACGGGTTCGGCGTGCTCGCCGATCCTATGAACATCGCCTACATGTTCATCGGCATCACGCTGGGCGTCCTGATCGGCGTGCTGCCGGGGCTGGGCGGGGCGAACGGGGTGGCGATTCTGCTGCCCCTGACCTTCAGCATGTCGCCGACCTCCGCCATCATCATGCTCTCCTGTATTTATTGGGGAGCGTTGTTCGGCGGGGCCATCACCTCGGTCCTGTTCAACATACCGGGCGAGCCCTGGTCGGTGGCGACCACCTTCGACGGCCACCCCATGGCGCAGAAGGGCCACGCGGGCGAGGCGCTGACGGCGGCCTTCACCTCGTCCTTCTTCGGGGCGTTCGTGGCGGTCCTGCTCATCACCTTCCTGGCCCCGGTGATCGCCGGCTTCGCCCTGCGCTTCGGCCCGGCGGAATTCTTCGCGGTCCAGCTTTTGACATTCTGCAGTTTCGTCGGCATGGGCAGCGAATCCCCCTTCAAGGTGCTGTGCGCCATGATGCTGGGATTCGCGCTGGCCGCGGTCGGGCTGGACAGCGTGACCGGCGAGCTGCGCATGACCTTCGGGTCGGTGGAGCTGCTGCGCGGCTTCGACTTCCTGATCGCGGTCATCGGCCTGTTCGGCATCGGCGAAATCCTCCTGACCATGGAGGAGGGGCTGGCCTTCAAGGGCAAGAGTGCCAAGATCAACGCCAAGGTCGTTTGGGAGACCTGGAAGAGCCTGCCCCGCTACTGGGTCACCGCCATCCGCGGCTCCATCGTCGGCTGCTGGATGGGCATCACGCCCGGCGGCGCCACCCCGGCCTCCTTCATGAGCTACGGCCTCGCCAAGCGCTTCTCCAAGAACCGCCAGAATTTCGGCAACGGCGAGGTGGAGGGCGTGGTCGCCCCGGAAACCGCGGCCCACGCGGCCGGCACCAGCGCGCTGCTGCCCATGCTGACTCTGGGCATCCCCGGCTCGCCCACCGCGGCGGTGCTGCTGGGCGGCCTGCTGATCTGGGGGCTCCAGCCCGGCCCGCTGCTGTTCGTCGAACAGAAGGAGTTTGTCTGGGGCCTGATCGCCAGCATGTATCTGGGCAACATCGCCGGGCTGATCGTGGTGCTGACCACGGTTCCGGTCTTCGCCTCGATCCTGCGCATCCCCTTCAGCATCATCGCGCCGGTCATCGTGGTGATCTGCGCGGTCGGCGCCTACACGGTGCACAACGCCTTCCTCGACATCGTCATGATGCTGGTGTTCGGCGTCGTCGGCTACGTCTTCAAGAAGCTGTCCTACCCGCTGGCCCCGCTGGTGCTGGCCCTGGTGCTGGGCGACATGGCGGAAAGCTCCTTCCGGCAGGCCATGCTGGTGTCGCAGGGCGATCTGGCGATCTTCTGGTCCAACCCGCTGGTCGGCAGCATCGTCACCCTGGCGCTGGTCATGCTGTTCTGGCCGGTGCTATCCGCCCTGCTGCGCAAGCGGCAGTCCCGGCAGGACGGCGGGACCGAGGTGATCCCGGTGAAATAGTCATCCCCGTGACATAGCTCCACCCACTCCCCCGCCGGCCTCCGGGACGGGAAGGCCGGCGGGGGGCCTTCTTCTCACATCGGGGGGTTTGGGACGATGGACACGTCCGATTTCATGATCGCTCTGCTCCAGATCATCTGGATCGACATCCTGCTGAGCGGCGACAACGCGCTGGTCATCGCGCTGGCCTGCCGCTCGCTGCCGCCGAAACAACAGAAGATCGGCGTCTTCCTTGGCACCGCCGCGGCCATCGTGCTGCGCGTGCTGTTCGCCGTCATCATCGCCTATCTGCTGGCCATCCCGTACCTGAAGATCATCGGCGGGGCGCTGCTGTTCTGGATCGCCATCAAGCTCATGCTGCCCACCGAGGAGGAGGAGCAGGCGGAACATGCAGGCACCTCCGCCGGGCTGTGGGGGGTGGTCCGCACCATCGTGATCGCCGACGCGGTGATGAGCCTGGACAACGTCATCGCCATCGCCGCCGCCTCGCACGGCAACACGGTCCTGCTGATCCTCGGGTTGGCCATCAGCATTCCGCTGATCGTCTTCGGCAGCACGCTGATCCTGAAGGCCATCGAACGGCTGCCGGCCCTGGTCTATGCCGGCGCGGGGCTGCTCGGCTACATCGCGGCGGAAGTCATCCTCACCGACCCGAGCATCCATTCCCACGTGACGGAAAGCCTGCCGGTGCTGACCGGGACGGCACCCTTCGTCGCGGCGCTGGGGGTGATGACGGCCGGCTTCCTGATGGCCCGCAGCATCAACCGCCGCCGCGCCGTCGCGGAAACCGATCCGGCTTGAGAACTTCTCAGCAGGAAGAAGGGCGACGGGGCTCGCGGCAGCGACCGCCCCGGACCGCCCGAAAACGGCTCGGCAGGGCCATGGCGCGCACATCGCTGGTGATCTCGGAGATGAGGCCCGGATCGTTCCGCAAAATCTCCGTCACCACGGCGGCCAACCCGGCCAGAGCGAACACGACGGCAAGACTCTCCAACATGGGGAACTCCGGACTCTGACCACACTCATGCTGCGTTGCAGCAGAGATGGCGCAAAGTCCGTTGGGGAGCAAGGGATAAGAAACGTAGCATTTCGTATACCAGACACGCAGCAGGAGCCGGACACAGGCTCCGCACCGCCAGTTCAGGGAGGAACGTCGAGATGCAAGCGAAGGATGTCATGACATCGCCGGTCATCACGGTGGCGCTGGATACCCCCGTGCCGGACATTGCGGAACTGCTTTTGACCCATCGGATCAGCGGCTTGCCGGTGGTGGACCAGGATGGCCGCGCGGTCGGCATCATCAGCGAGGGGGACCTTTTGCGCCGGGTGGAGACGGGAACCGACCGTCCGCGCGCCCGCTGGCTGGAGATGCTGGTGGGCCGCAACGTGCAGGCCGCCGATTTTTTGAAGACCCATGGGCGCTGCGCGCGCGACGTCATGTCGCGCCCGGTCCAGGCCGTCTCGCCCGACACGGAGATCGCCGAGATCGCCGACCTGATGGAGGACAAGCGGATCAAGCGCGCGCCCGTCCTGGTCGATGGGCGTCCGGTCGGCATCATCAGCCGGGCCAACCTGCTGCACGGTCTGCTCCGCAACCGGCGCGGTGCCGCCGGCTTCGGTGCGTCCGGCGACGAGGCGATTCGCGCCGCGCTGCTGCAGGCGTTGGACGGACAGTCCTGGGTGGACCTTGATCGGATCAACATCGTCGTCAACGACGGGGTCGTGCAGCTCTGGGGCATGGTCGACAGCGAGGAGCAGCGCCGCGCCCTGCACACCGCGGCGAGCGGTGTCAGCGGCGTGAAGCGCGTGGAGGAGCATCTCAACCGGAACCGCTTCGTCGGGTGATCTCCCGGCCATCCGCCCCATCGAAGGAGCAGCCCGATGCCGCCACCCGAACTGTCCGTCCAACCGCTGGATTCCGGCGCCACCTTCCGCAACCAGGTCTACCGAAAGCTGAAGCAGGCCATCATTCAGATGGACATCTACGACCACCCCGGCGACGTTCGGCTGGACGAACGCCAGCTCAGCGGCCTGCTGGGCGTCAGCCGGACCCCGATCCGCGAGGCCCTGACCCTGCTGGAGCAGGAAGGTCTGGTGCGGCTGGAGCCGCGGCGGGGAATCTACATCGTCCGCAAGACCAAGACCGAGATCATCGAGATGATCATCGCCTGGGCGGCACTGGAAAGCATGGCGACCCGCCTCGCCGCCGAGCGCGCCACCGAGGAGGACATCGGCACGCTGTGGAACATCTTCCGCAGCTTCGAGGAGCAGGCACCCTCCGACAACATCCAGGAATATTCCGACGCCAACATCGAGTTCCACAAGGCGATCATCCGCCTCAGCCGGGCACGCATCCTGGAAACGCTGACCGACAACCTGTTCATCCACATGCGGGCCATCCGCAAGCTGTCGATCCGGCAGGACAACCGGGCCGAACAGTCGATGCACGAGCACCGTGACATCATCCGGGCGTTGGAGCGGCGCGACGGCGAACTGGCCGAGCGCCTGGCCCGCGAGCACACGCTGGGTCTGGCCGCCCATGTCGAGCGGCACGGCGATTTCCTCGACTGGCTGCGGCTGGCCGAGGTGCGCAATCCCGAGGCGCGCGGGGCGGAGATCAAGGCAGCGTTCAAGGATGGTCTGCCGCTGATGTAGCGGCGGACAGGGGGCCGTAACTTAACCCTCTCCCCCTTGGGGAGAGGGTGGCCCGAAGGGCCGGTGAGGGGGTTGCGCGTTCACGTCGGGATCGACCAGGCGCACACACTGATCCGCACCGTAGCGGTGAGCGCCGCCTCGGTGACCGATACCGAGCTGGGCGACCAACTGGTGTGCGGGGACGAGGCGATGGTGCTGGCCGACCAGGGTTACAGCAGCAAGGCCCGCCGCGCGTGGCTGAAGGAGCGTGGCATCCGCGATGGCATCATGATGCGGCCCGACAAGCACCATCCGGTCTTTTCGCCCTGGCCCAAGCGACGCAACCGCCTTCTTGCCCAGGTCCGCTTCGCCGTGGAACGACCGTTCGCCGTGTTCAAGGAGCAGTACGGCTTGCGCCGTATGCGCTTTTTCACCCAAGCGCGCAATCACGTGCAGGTCCTGCTCGCCTGCTGCGCCGACGACCTGCGCCGTGCCGCCGGCGTTGGAGCGGGCTGAAGGGCGAGATCCGTCCGCAGGCCGCCGAGCGTCGGGTAAAACCCCGACTTCGGCCGCCATTAGGCCGCTTTGGGACGGGAAATTCGCGGCCAAACAGGAATCCGGTCCTGCTTGGCCGCGCGATATTCAAATAGAGTCCAAAATCCGGCCCTATCGCAAAGCCCTCCTCTGGGGAGAGGGTTGGGCAAGGGGGATTTACGGCCGGCCGGGCGGAGAAAAGTTCTCGCTTCGCAAAGTGAAGTGGGCCGCCTTCGGCGCCCCCCTCATCCCAACCTTCTCCCAGGGGGGAGAAGGAACAGGCATCAGGCGGGCGTGGCGGCCTCGCGGCGGCAGTGCAGCAGGCTGAACAGCCCGAAGGGCGGAACGGTCTGCAGTTCCTCCACCTTCAGGCGGGAGCCGGACATCAGCGTGTCCAGCGTAAAGTCGGGCCGCCAGCCCAGCTTCTTGGAGAAGGGCGCCATCCAGTTCTCCACCGAGCGGCGAACGCCCGGCTTGTCGGCGGCGAAGTGGTTGACGATCAGGATGTCGCCGCCGGGCCGACAGACGCGCTCCAGCTCGTTCATCGTGCCCTGCGGGTCGGGGACCACCGTCATCACATACATGGCGACGACGAGGTCGAAGCTGCCGTCGGCGAAGGCCAGCGTGCCAGCGTCCATCTCCAGCAGCCCCTCCACATTTTCCAGCCGCTCGCGGTCAACCCGGTCCTGGGCGACGCGCAGCATGTCCGACGACAGGTCGATGCCGACCACGCGGTTGTCCTTGCGGTAGTCGGACAGGGAGATGCCCGTGCCCACGCCCACCTCCAGAACACGCAGGCCGCCCCGCCGGTTGATCCACTTCACGGCGGCGTGCCGGCCGGACGCCAGCAGGTTTCCGAAGACGGGGTCGTAGAAGCGCGCGTAGCGCCGGTAGGCGGCGCGGATGGAGTCGGCGTCCATTGGGTTTCCCTCACGATTCCTGGCGCAGGATTTTCGGCCGCGACCATAGCGGCCTTTCGCACCACAGGAAAGCCGCAGCGCGCCCTCCTTGTTCCACTCCGGGCCGCAGTTCTGTCTCCGCTTCGGATCGTCATCACATGTGCGGCACGGATGTTGACACCACCATCAACATGACTCATGGTGCCCGTGCGATCACCCCAAATAAGGGATGCCCCCGTGGCCCACGAGATGAGCGGCGAGGAGCTGCGCCGCTACCGCGAACAGCGCGGCATGAACCAGCAGGCTCTGGTCGGCTGGCTGAACGAACGGCTGAACCGGCGCTACGACCGCGCCAAGATCTCCCGCTGGGAAACCGGGGCGGAGCGGATCCCGCAGATCGTCGCGGGCGCCCTGAAGACCGTGACGGAGCCGGTGGGCATCCCCGCCGCGGCGGTGCGGGCGGCCCCGGTGGTGTTCTGCGCCGCCAACCAGAAGGGCGGAGTCGCCAAGACGACCACCTGCGTCAACGTCGCGTGGCTGCTCGCCCAATCGGGGCGGCGCGTGCTGCTGATCGACTGCGACCCGCAGGCCAACGCCACGGTGCATCTGGGCGTCGATCCGCACGAGCGGGAGCTGGCCAAGGCGACCCTGACCCACGCGCTGAAGGCCAGCCGCCCGATGCGGGAGTTCATGACCCCGGTCTGCGACGGCGCCTTCGATCTGCTGCCCTCCTCCATCTCGCTGGCGGCGACCGACCGGGAGCTGCTGCGCCAGCCCAACGGCACGCTGATCCTGCGTGCCAAGATCGCGCAGCTTGCCGGCCAGTACGACTTCGTGGTGCTGGACTGCCCGCCGCATCTGGGCGAACTGACCGTCTCGGTGCTGAACGCCGCCGACCAGCTGCTGATTCCGACCCAGACGGAGATGCTGTCGATGATGGGCATCCCGCAGCTGTTCGAGACCATCGCCGGCGTGCGCGAGCTGGTGAACCCGCGCCTGCAGATTCTCGGCATCCTGCCGACCATGTACAGCCCGCGCCGCCTCCAGGACGAGACGGTGATGAAGGAGCTGCGCGAGCTTGCCGCTGCGGAGCAGCTCCACCTCTTCTCGCCGGTCAAACGGGCCGCCGACTATTCCAAGAGCGTGATGGCCGGGCGCCCCGGCCTTGCCTACAACCCGAACTCCGCGGGCGCGGAAAGCTACCGCGAGATCGCCGACGCCCTGCTGGCTCTCGCCGGGGAGGAGATGCGCCATGGCGCGTAAGCTCGACACCTCCAACGCCGGCCTGTTCAAGCGGGCGCTCAGCCGCACCGGCAGCGGCGGGGGCAGCAACGCCGCCCTGTTCGGCCTGTCCGGCAAGATGCGTCACCGCGAAATCCCGCTGGATCAGGTGGAGCCCAACCCCGACCAGCCGCGGCGCAACGCCCGCGGGGCCGACATCGCGGCGCTGGCCGCCTCGATCGGCGAGCGGGGCCTGCTGCAGCCGATCAACGTGCGGGAGGTCGCCCCCGACCGCTTCCAGATCGTGGCGGGGGAGCGGCGCTACTGGGCCTTCCGCACGCTGGAGCGGGATACCATCCCGGCGCTGGTCATCGACACCGACGACGTTCAGGCGCTGGCCCTGATCGAGAACGCCCAGCGCGTCGACCTGCACCCCATCGACCTTGCTTTGACGCTCGCTAGGCTGATCGGCGACAAGGGGCTGACGCAGGAGCAGGCCGCCGTCCTGATCGGCAAGTCGCAGGAGTATGTGGCCCGCCTCCTGGGCATCCTGCGCCTGCCCGCCCGCATCCTGGAGGAGGCTCCGGACCGGACCACCGTCTCCGTGTCCCTTCTCATGGAGTTGGCGGAGTTGCCCGACGAGGCGATCCAGCTCGCGCTCTGGAAGCGGGCCGGCGACGGGTTGACCGTCAAGGACGTGCGAAACGCCAAGCAGGAGCGCAAGGCGGCCCTCCCGGCCACCCCGTCCGCGGCCCCCGCCTTGCGTGCGCTGCGCAGCAATGTGGACAAGATCCACAACCTGCGCGCGTCTGGCCACGCGCTGGCCGAGGACCAACGGCGGGAGCTGCGCGAACTGCGCGACGCCATCGACGCCCTGCTGCGCGAGTAGAATCCTGAAAAGGGCCATGCGAACGGGAATTTTTTTATCACGCCTCCGTGCCGATAGCGGTCATTGGACAGAATGCGACTCTTGCGCGATGCTTGGCAGCGTTCCGCCATCCGTCCCCAAAAGGGTACCATCATGTCCGATACCGCCGTCGCCAACCCGTCCGCCTCCACTGCCCAATTGCCGGCCGTCCAGGCGCCCGCGGCTCCAGCCGCGCCTCCGCCGAGCGGCGCCGCCGTCATCCAGAACGAGCAGGGCAAGGCGAACTCCCTGCTGAACACCATCGCGGACAAGCTGGACCGGCTGGTGACGCTGACGGTGGTGACTGCGATCGCCGACATCGACGTGGTCCAGGACGATCCCAATCAGGTCGGCTTCACCTGCCGTCCGAAAGCCGGCACGACCATCGAGGCGTTCCAGACCCAGGTCAATCTGGTCACCGGCGACATCGAGAACCTGATCAGCCGTGATTTCGCGACCAACACCGCCTACCACAGCCTGACCGAATTTCACCTCGCCCAGGTGACCAAGAGCAGCGACATCGTCAGCACCAACCTGAAGGCGATCCGCGATCTGGCCGTCCATATCTCCGGCCGCACCGGCTGACCCGCCTTCCGGGCGGCGGGACGTCGCCGCACCGCAGCCACCTCCCCGACGCCCTCCCCCCAACCCAGCAAGGTGGCCGATGTCCCAGTTCGTCGATCTGGCGCGCAACCTTCTCGCGCTCGAAATCAACACTGTGCTGAAAACCGGCATCTCGGCGGAAAAGATGCCGCTGGCGGGGGATGCGCTGATCGATCTGGCGCAGGAATACTATGTCTTCCTGTGCGAGCAGTTGGACGTCTTCGGCAGCCGCGAGACGGCGATCCTCGCCCCCTGGGCCGGCCGGATCTCGGAGACGTTCCATTGGGGGCTGGCCCCGTTCGCCCCGCCACCCGACACCGCCCGGCCCGACCGCTACGACCCGTTCTTCTTCAGCCGCGACCTGCCGGGCAACGACCCCGCCCGCGGCACCACGCTGAAGGTCTTCGACGACCTGCGCGAGGTGGCGAGTTGGCTGCGCGAGATGACCGACCGCACCCTGGACGCAGCCCGGCAGCCCGGCGCCACCGCCGACGTGGTATCCGCCGCGGCGGAGATCGACCACGACGCGCCGCCGATCCTGATGCGCATCCAGCGCAACTCCGACCAGATCAACGACGTGCTGCGGCGGCGCGGGCTGGACACCGTCAGCTATCTGCGCGGCATGGCCGAGGAGGTCCGTCGCATGCCGGCGCTGAAGACGGCGGACGTGGTGACCATCCGCAAGGCGTGGGACGTCGGGACCGAACTGGTGGTCATGCAGTCGACGATCCAGATCGACGGCGACGTGGTCACCCGCCTGCTGAAGGGCCGCGACAACGCCGGCAGCAGCGTCATGATCAGCGTCCACAAGGACGCGGTGGACGTCTCCTTCCGCTATTGGAGCTTCCTGATCGACGCTCTGGGCCGGTTCGCCGGAAAAGCCGTGAACACCCTGGTGGGAGATACGGGGTAGCCCGCTGCGCCGGCGCTTCCTCAGTGACCTCCCGCATGGCTTCGCCTGGCGGCGCGACGCCCTGACCGAGATGGTCGGGCGGTTGCGCCGGGGCAAGGCCGGCCTGATTCCCCGGCGCGGGCATGGCATTGCGCTGACTCTTCAGTTCTTCGCCCAGGGTGGACGGACGATCGGCCTGCGCGTGCCGGTCGCCACGCCGTCACCCGACAATGGTGCCGGCTTGCGCACCATTCCGGTCCGTGTGTCGATCCAGCCCGACGGCGACGTCCTGGTCGCCCTGCCCCGGGCCGCGGTCGAGAATGGACGGTTCGACGCCGCGTCCGCGGCGCGTCTGACCGCTCAACTGCGCCGTCTGGTGGAGCGGGTCACCTCGGCGAACCCGCTGTGGGGGATCGACGCGCTCCAGGCGCTGGGGGAAGCCGTCACTGCCGTCGCCGGGCTGTGCAGCGGCGCGGTCCTGCTGTGGAACGGGTTCGAGCGGATGACCGCCGGCCAATGGGCGCACAGCGGCGCGACGCTCGTGCTGCTGGCGGCGCCGGCCGCTCTGGCGAAGCTGCGGCCCTGGCTTCTCGGGGCGGTGGCGCCCAAGCTGTTCCCGCTCGCGCTCAAGGCCGGTGAGCGAATCCTGCGGATTTGAGCCAAATCCGACTGGTCACACCACTTGGTGCGGTGCAGTAAGACTCTGAAAAGTCATTTCTTATTGACATTCCTGTAAAAAATCGCACCCGCTCGCATCTGCGATGTTGCAGCGCATTGGCCCGGGGCCGGACTTGTTCTATGTTATGCCTGCCGCCGCGGTTGATGGCTCCCTCATAAGGACCATCGGCACGACAGCATCCGTAACAAGAAGCAACCCCTTTGCTTCTGCGGTTCACCAGCGGGCTTGCCTCACCAGGAGCTGGCCGTTTCTATTACTGGAGCGATTGTAATGTCTCAGAAGATCGCGCTCGTCACCGGTGCCATGGGCGGTCTCGGCACCGCCATCTGCCAGGCCCTGGCCAAGGACGGTTGCATCGTGGCGGCGAACTGCCTGCCGAACTTCGAGCCGGCCGCCGCCTGGCTGGGCCAGCAGGAAGCCCTCGGCTTCAAGTTCTACGTGGCGGAAGGCGACGTTTCCGACTTCGAAAGCTGCAAGGCGATGGTCGCCAAGATCGAGGCCGACCTGGGCCCGGTGGACATCCTGGTGAACAACGCCGGCATCACCCGCGACAAGTTTTTCGCGAAGATGGACAAGGCCCAGTGGGATGCGGTCATCGCCACCAACCTGAGCAGCCTGTTCAACGTCACCCAGCAGGTGTCGCCGAAGATGGCCGAGCGCGGCTGGGGCCGTATCATCAACATCTCCTCGGTGAACGGCGTGAAGGGCCAGGCCGGCCAGACCAACTACTCGGCCGCCAAGGCCGGCGTGATCGGCTTCACCAAGGCGCTGGCCGCCGAACTGGCGACCAAGGGCGTCACCGTCAACGCCATCGCCCCGGGCTACATCGGCACCGATATGGTCATGGCCATCCGTGAGGACATCCGCCAAGCCATCACCGACAGCGTTCCGATGAAGCGCCTGGGCCGTCCGGACGAGATCGGCGGCGCGGTGTCCTACCTCGCGTCGGAGATTGCCGGCTACGTCACCGGCTCGACCCTGAACATCAACGGCGGCCTGAACTACCAGTAAGGCACCGGCCGTCCGGCACTGGCGGCAAACCGCCCAGCCGGCAAGCACACGGCCCGTTCCCGGCCTGACCAGGGGCGGGCCGTGTGCCTTTCGCTCTTCGGAGCATCCCTTCAAAGTAAAACGCCCGGGATCGGGTGGACCGTTCGCGCCGCGCACCTCCCCTTTGTGCCATGGCTTCGGTAACGGCCGGTCATCTGAAAAGTATACTCCCGCAGATTTCCTGTTGAATCCGTTCGGGCCCCTGTACCCGCGCGCCCCAACGAGTATGCTCCCCAGCAGCACGCAAGTTGCGTCCTGAGGCCGCACCGCGCTCGTCTTCCGGAATCAACAGACGTCGAGAACCTGCACATGGGCACGTCCCATGCAGGAAGGGAGGAATCGTGCCTGAATCGCCGATCATGCAAACTCTGCCGGGAGACGGGTCTGCCCGTCACAGGTCCGGGGCCGATTACGTCTATGGGATCGACATGGTCCGCTTCGCCGCGGCTTTGCTGGTCACCGGCTTCCACCTG
This sequence comes from Azospirillum sp. UFLA03-27, assembly GCF_059803775.1. NCBI lineage: Bacteria > Pseudomonadati > Pseudomonadota > Alphaproteobacteria > Rhodospirillales > Azospirillaceae > Azospirillum > Azospirillum sp. UFLA03-27. Next base: position 12,497 of record NZ_JAUQTX010000121.1, read on the forward strand.
ACCTGGCGCGACCCCGCGGTCGCCGACGTCATGTGGTCCGGCTGGGCCGGGGTGCAGGTCTTCTTCGTGGTATCGGGCTTCGTCATCGCCAATTCGGCCAACAACGCCACACCGATCGCCTTCATCCGGTCGCGTCTGCTGCGTCTCTATCCGGCGGCCTGGGTCTGCTCCATCCTGTGCCTCGTCGCCCTTGTGCTCATGCCCGGTGCAGACCCGGATCTGGCGCGGCGCTTCATCGCCTCCTTCTCGCTGGCGCCCGCCGGCCCCTACATCGCGTCGGCCTATTGGACGCTGCCGGTCGAGATCGCCTTCTACGCCGCGGTGTTCCTGCTGCTGTTCAGCGGGAATTTCCACCGGCTGCCGCAGTTCGCCCTGGCGCTGACCGCCGCCAGCTCGGCCTATCTCGGCGTCTACAGCCTGCACGTCTTCGGCGTCGTCGACCTGCCGTTCCTGGAGTTCGAGTACGGCATGCTGAACATGACGCTGCTGCGCCACGGCGTGTTCTTCGCGCTGGGGATCTTCCTGTGGCTGTGGTCGTGCGGCAAGCTGACCCGGACGGGCATGGCCGCCGCCCTGCTGGCCCTGATCGCCGCGCCGCTGGAGATCACCGCCCGGTCGGTGGAGTTCGTGGAGCGCTCGCCGGTCCCGCTGAACCTCGCCGATCTGTGGATGAACCCGCTGCTGATCTGGGGAGCGTCGCTCCTCGCCATCGCCGCCTCGGCGCGCTGGCGGGCGGAGATCGCCACGCTGCCGCCGTCCCTGCTGGCCCTGCTGCGCGTGGTCGGGTTGGCCACCTACCCGCTCTACCTGCTGCACGAGGTGATCGGCGGCTCGGCCAAGGCACTGGCGATGCAGGCCGGGGCCTCCTCCATGGCCGGCGCGGTGACGGGCGGCGCCCTGTCCATCGCCGTGGCCCTGCTGGTCGCCGCGGTCCTGGAACCGGCGGTGCGCGACCGGCTGCGCCGTCTGCTCGACATCCCGCAGGCCGCCTTCTCGGCCCGCCCCGCCTTCAGCACCTTCTACCGCTCCGGCGGAACCGTGTGACCAAACGTCCAACCGTTACCAAACGCTTCCACAAAAAACGATCGCCGTGAATTCCAGGGGAGAAACCTGAATGTACACCGACGCGCTTGGTGGCGATGTCCTGTGCCCCGCGTCCTCCATCGAGATCGACCGGGTCGACCGCAGCGGCTGGTACGCCATTCTCGATGGCTTCGACGACGCCAACATCTTCCAGACCTGGGATTATGGCCGCATCGCCCACGCCGGGCGGGAGTTGAGCCACCTCGTCGTGCGGCGCGACGGGCGCCCGGTGGCCGCGGTGCAGGTGCTGCTGCGCCGCGTGCCGGGCATCGGCGGCCTGGCTCTGGTCATGTGGGGGCCGATGTGGCACCCGCGCGGCCAGGAGCCCGACCACGCCGCCCTGATGACCGCGCTGCACGCGCTGAAGGCGGAATACACGGATCGGCGCGGCTTGCTGCTGCGCCTGCTGCCTCATGTCTCCCAGGCGGACGGGGAGGCGGTGACGGCGGCCCTGGCCTCGCTGGGAATGCGGTTCCGGGAGGAGAAGGCCCCCTACCGCACCTTCATCACCGACCTGACGCCGGACGAACCGGGACTGCGCTCCAACCTGTCCCACCACTGGCGGCGCGGGCTGAACAAGGCCGAGCGGATGGGGATCGAGGTCGTTGAAGGCTCCCACGCCGAACTGCTGGAGACCATCGACGACATCTTCGTCGAGACGCAGCGCCGCAAGGGCTTCAAGGCCTACGACAGTCGCACCTTCACCCGCATCAACGAGGCGCTGCCGCCGCGGCGGAAGATGCGCGCCTTCCTCGCCATGCACGAGGGGCGGCCGGTGGCCGGGGTCGTCGTATCGCTGTTCGGCACCACCGGGCAGATGCAGAACTCCGCCACGCTGGAGGCCGGGCTGCGGGTCAACGCCGCCTATCTGCTGCAATGGCGGGCGCTGCTGTGGATCAAGGCGAACGGCGGGCTGCGCTACGACCTGCATGGGGTGAACGCCCAGACCAACCCCGGCGTCTACCAGTTCAAGCGCGGCCTCGCCGGCAAGCATCCGGTCGAGACGCTTCACATCGGCACCTTCGAGACGCCCGGCCCGTTGCCCAGCCGCCTGCTGGTTCAGGGCGGCGAATCGATGCGCGCCCAGGCCGACCGCTGGAAGACCCAGGCCGGCGCGATGGTGAGCCGGCTGCGAAACTGGAAACCGCCCCAGGCCGAGCCCGCCTCGTTGGAGGACGTGGACACCTCAGACGCCGCCGTTCTGGCGAAGGCACCGTCCGGCCCGGCGTGAGGTTGGCCGGAAGACCGTGTTATGATCGGCCTGGAACGGAGGCCGACCCATGACCAGCGCTCCCCTGATGATGCAGGAAGCCGCAGCCGCCCCCGCGGCGGTGCGGCGCCTGCTCCACTCCGACGCCGCGGCGGTGGCCGCCCTCGCCGACCGGCTGCGCTCCGTGCCGCCGCCCTTCGCGATGACCATCGCGCGGGGCAGCAGCGACCACGCCGCCGGTTACGCCCGCTACCTGTTCGAAACAGCGCTGGGGCTGGTCACCGCCTCGGCGGCGCCGTCGGTGGTCACGGCCTATGGCGCCGATCTGCGGGTGAAGGACGCCTTCGTCCTGGCCATCTCCCAATCGGGCCAAAGCCCCGACCTGCTGCGCGTCGCGGACGCGGCGCGGGCCGGCGGCGCTTTGACGGCGGCGCTGCTCAACGCGGAGGGCTCGCCGCTGGCGGAGCGGGTCGCCCATCCCCTGCCGCTTCACGCCGGGCCGGAGTTGAGCGTCGCCGCGACCAAGAGCTTCGTTGCCAGTCTCGCGGCCATCGCCCGGCTGACCGCCGTCTGGACGGACGACCGCGCGCTTCTCGACGCCCTTTCGCAACTGCCCCACGAACTGGAACGAGCCGGTGCTGCGGACTGGTCGGCGGCGCTGCCGGTGCTGGGGGGCGTGTCCAGCCTGCTGATCGTCGCGCGGGGCCGCAGCTATCCCATCGCGCAGGAAATGGCGCTGAAGTTCAAGGAGACCGCCGCAGCCCATGCCGAACCCTTCAGCGCGGCGGAGGTGATGCACGGTCCGATGGCGCTGATCGAGCCGGGCTTTCCCGTGCTGGTCGTGGCGGTGCGGGACGAGACGCTGGACGGCGTATTGGAGACCGCCCGTGCGCTGAAGCGGGCCGGCGCCCATCTGCTGGTCGCCTCCGCCGAGGAGCGGGCGCTCGCCTTGGCCGACACGCCCTTGCCCCTGCCGCCGCCGCTGCACCCGGTGCTGGATCCCATCGCGGCGATCCAGGCCTTCTACCCCTTCATGGCCCGGCTGGCGGTGGCACGCGGCTTCGACCCCGACCGGCCCCGCCATCTGCTCAAGGTCACCCGGACGGTTTAGGAATTACCTCGAATTTGCGGTGATCTTTTCGGCCCTGCCGCCACCGCCCGTTGACGCGCCCGGACCAGCTCGCGCTAGGCTTGCCAAAACCACGGTTTGGCAGCGAAACGGGACAGCAGCATGACCATCGGCATCGGCGCGGACGACCTTCTGCGATTTGAAAGTCTGGGCGACAATTGCGAATTCGGCTTCGTCCTGCGCCGGTTGTCCTGCGAGGCGGGGAGCTTGTTCCGCTGGGCGTCGATGAAGCCCGACCAGCTTCTGACCAAGCTGCGCGCCAACTTCGAGGGCATGTACCGCTTCGAGAACCTGTCACCGCTGCGCACCGGCATGGTGCTGGATTCCGCCTATGGCATCGGCTGGCACAGCGAGATGAAGTCCGACGTCAGCGGCGGGCAGCTGGTCTTCCGTGACGACGACGCGACGCGGCGCGCGATGCACCGCCGGGAGACGCGAAAGATCCAGTATCTCCAAGCCAAGTTCACTGCGCGGGCGGCGATGGGTGGGGTGATCTTCGTCGTGAAATCGAACCCCGGCATCGCCCCCTCCACCATCGACGGGCTGCATGACGCGCTGGCCGTCCTTGCGGGCCACGACGACTTCGCCCTGCTGGAGGTTCAGGCGACGGACGATCCCACCCGCATCGGCCATGTGGACTGGCAGCGCCCCGGCCTGATGCGCGGCTACGTCACCCGCTTCGCCCACTATCATCAGGCGGACGACATCGACGCCGCGGCATGGTTCTCCATCGTCCAGGGCGCGCTGCGCCTGTTCCCCTGCCACGACTGGGCGCAACGCCACGCCGCCCTGCGCATCGGCACGCCGGACGCGCTGGTGCAGCTTCGCTTCCCCTTCGGCCCCGATCAGGACACGAGCAAGCCCATCACGGGCGACCTGCGCGCCGGAACCGCCCACCTGCTGAACGGAAACAGCTGGTGCCGCCCTTACGAGGGCCTGTTCCGCCTGCACGGCCCCGATCCGGAGCGGCCCGGCACCACGCTGCGCTGGACCGGTGTGCACGCGCCCGGTCCCTTCCATCTCGGCGCCACCCTGCGCTGCCCCCTTCGGGACTCCGTCCCGCTCCGCGTCGCGGTTTCTATCGCCACGGAGGGCGGCACGACGCTGGCCGAGGAGCGGTTCGAGGTGCATCCCGGCCGGGCCACCGACCTCGTGCTGGACGCCCCCGCCACGAAGGGACCGCTGACCGTCGCGTTGATCGTGAACGCCGTGCGCCCGCTGACCGAGGGGGAGCGCGCCGTTCTAGACCTCTCGCCGCCCGCCCTGCATCCTGAGCAGGTCCCGGCCGTCGCTCTTCCGGCGAAGGCGGCGTGAGTCGGATCACCCAAGCGGGATGGGCCGGGATCGCCACACTGCTGGTGGTCCTGGCCGTCCCGGCGCAGGGCGAAACGCCTGTCGGGCCGCGCATGCAGCCCCCCTATCCGGACGGGCTGACGACGCGCATGGAAACGCTGCGGCGGCAGGACCCGAAGGCGATGCTGCTGGGAGACTCCCTGATCGCCGGCTGGCCGCCCGACCTTGCCCGCCGGCTATTCGACGCGGAGCCGATGAATTTCGGGGCCGGGGGCGACACAACGGGAAACCTGCTGTGGCGGGTGCGGCAGTCCTTCGGGCCGGGCATGGGGCTGAGGTCCGCGCTGGTCCTGATCGGGACGAACGATCTGCCGAACCGTTCCGCCGGGGAGATCACCACCTCCATCGAAGCCATCACCATGGACGTGAAACGCTTCGCCCCCGACGCCTGCGTCACCCTGCTGGCCCTGCTGCCGCGGCGCGACGGCAACGCCATCTTCGCCGAACGCATCGCCGATGTGAACCGGCGGCTGAGCGCCCTCGCCGGTCCCGGCCTGCGCGTGGTTGACGCCAACACCCCGCTGCGCGACGCCTGCCCGGCGGAGGGCGCCTGCCCACTCTACAAGGACCCGGTGCATCTCACCCGCGCCGGCTACGAGCGGCTGACCACCCTTATCGACAAGGCCGGTTGTTAGGGGGCCGGTTGTTAAGGGGGCCGGCTGCCAGAAAGATGTCGAAGGCGGCCGGGCTTCGGGATATCTAGGGGCCATGACCAGCGACACCGCCGCCGCCGACCGTACCGGCACCGATTTCGAGATCTTCATCGTCACCGCGCCGGGCCTGGAATCCGTGCTCTGCGCGGAGGTGAAGGCCAAGGGCTTCCGCGACGCCACCGCCATCAAGGGCGGGGTCACCGTCCGCGGCGGCTGGCCGGCGGTCTGGCGGGCAAACCTGGAGCTGCGCGGCGCAACCCGCGTGCTGGCCCGCGTCGCCTCCTTCCGCGCCTTCCACCTCGCCCAGCTCGACAAGCGGGCGCGCCGGGTGCCCTGGGCCGAGTTCCTGCGCTCCGACGTGCCGGTCCGCGTCGAGGCGTCCTGCAAGGGCTCGCGCATCTACCACGCCGGGGCGACCGCTCAGCGCATCGAGCGGGCTATTACCGAAGAGCTGGGCGCCACCATCTCCGCCGAGGCCGAGGTGTCCATCAAGGCCCGCATCGACGACGACCTGTGCACCATCAGCGTCGACGCCTCGGGCGAGTCCCTGCACAAGCGCGGCCACAAGGAGGAGATCCACAAGGCCCCGCTGCGCGAGACGCTGGCCGCCCTGTTCCTGCACCATTGCGGCTACGACGGGACCGAGCCGGTGGTCGATCCGATGTGCGGGTCCGGCACCTTCGTCATCGAGGCGGCGGAGATCGCCGCCGGCCTGCACCCCGGACGCAGCCGCCGCTTCGCCTTCGAACAGCTCGCCTCCTTCGACGACGCGACGTGGCAAGCGATGCGCTCCGCGGGAGGCACACGCACCGCGCCCGCCGTCCGTTTTTACGGCAGCGACCGCGACGGCGGGGCCATCGCCATGAGCCGCGCCAACGCCGAGCGCGCAGGCGTCGCCGCCCTGACGGACTTCCAGAAGCACGCGGTCAGCGACCTGATGCCGCCGGAGGGTCCGCCGGGCCTCGTCATCGTCAACCCGCCCTACGGCGCGCGGATCGGCGAAAAGAAGCCGCTGTTCGCCCTCTACGGCGCGCTCGGGCAGACGTTGCTGTCGCGCTTTTCCGGCTGGCGGGTCGGTCTCGTCACCAACGAGGCGTCGCTGGCCCAGGCGACCGGCCTCCCCTTCCGGCCATCCGGCCCGTCGGTGTCGCACGGCGGCCTGCGCGTGACGCTGCACAGCACCGCCGCCCTTCCCTGACCCCATACCGCACCCATCTGTAAAGCCATGTCCAACCGCACCGCTCCCCGCCTGCACGCTTCGGCCTGCCCGCACGATTGCCCATCCACCTGCGCGCTGGAGGTCGAGGTGCTGGACGAGCGCCGCATCGGGCGCATCCGCGGCGGCGCCGACAACAGCTACACCGCGGGAGTGATCTGCGCGAAGGTTGCTCGCTACGCCGAGCGGGTGCACCACCCCGACCGGCTGACCCGGCCGCTGCGCCGCACCGGTCCCAAGGGCTCCGGCCAGTTCGCGCCGATCTCCTGGGACGAGGCGCTGGACATCGTCGCCGACCGGTTCCTGGAGGCCGAGCGCCGGCACGGGCCGGAGACGGTGT
>NZ_JAUQTX010000122.1:0-19451 GCF_059803775.1 Azospirillum sp. UFLA03-27
TGGTTTTCATGATGCAATCCAGGGCGAGTGTTGCTTCTGAAGCCAACATCCCGGATTTCACGCCCCGATTACTTGACGGTCGTCAAGAATTTGAAGAAAGGGCAACGCCCTGTTTTTTTGTATTTTGCTTGCTTTTGTCACAACTCCAATAAAGCCCTGTGAGAGTGAGCAGGCTGCGCGCGATGTTGCGCGCGCGGTCGGTGAAAAAAGCGGCGGCGGCGGGCGGGCAGACCTCGGCGGCGGTGTCGGAGAACAGCGGCAGCCAACGGTCAAACTGCGCCGGCCCGATGTCTAGGTTGGCATGCACCGGCATCGGACGGCCGTGGTAGCGGCCCGAAAGCAGGGCGACCGACGACCAAAAATCCTCCATGGTGCGCAGATGCGGCTCCCAGTCGGTGATGGTCCGGTCGAACACCGGCCCCAGCGTCGCGTCGGCTCGAACCTTTCCGTAGAAGGCATGGACGAGCGTCCGGATCATCGCTTCGTCGATGCCGGTTGCGGCGACGCGTTCGGCGATGACGATGTCCCGGTGCGTGCGGTGGGGTGCGGCGTTCATGGTCAATGGCTCCTTCCCGGTCAAGCAGCCTTGCGCGACTCGTCGCGGCGGTCCACGTCGGCGGACGGCTGGCCCGCCAGCGTGTCGGCGAAGCCGTGGTTCACGTCGCGATGGTTGGCCTCGTCGTTGCGGACGGCGAGTACGACATCGCGCAAGGTCGCGGTTTCCGGAAGCTTCCAATAATTGATGGCGAGGCGCGGGGCCGGCGGGTTTGCGTGCCGGCCGGCGTCGATCTCGGCGAGATAGCCGGTGTAGCTGACCACCGCTTCCTCTTCGAAATAGCCGACCACGCGGTGGGCCGTCTTCGGCGAGATCAGGTACAGCAGGAAGAAGGCGTTGTAGAAGGCACCCTGGGTCAGCAGGATCAGGACGCGTTCCAGCCAGTTCGGTTTCGCCACCTCGATGAAGGTCATGAGGTGCATGCGTTCGTTCTCCGCCTCGTCGAGCAGGGTGTGAATCCAGCCCTGGTCGTGCTGCATGCGGCGCAGGCAGCGCAGGTGCTGCAGTGTGGCTCCGACCATTCCGGGAACCGCCGCCACCGTTTCCAGCACGATGGCGCGATGCCCGTAGCGTTTGGCGAAGAAGGTGTCGGCCAGCAGGCGCAGCGCCTTGGTGAAGCCCAGGGCGATGCGGTCACTGAGGTCGCGCGGCGTGTGATGCGTGGTGAGGATGAGAGGCTTCATGATGTGAGCTCCTTGGCTCCGGTGCGCTGGCGCGCCCGATCGACGATGACCGACGGCGTCTTCAGCGTGAGTGGATGTCCGGCGGATCGAGCGCGTCGCCGTTGGCGCCAATCGCGCGATGCCATGGCAATAACATGCAAGAAAAATGCATCTTTATGAATGGACAGATTGTCGCATCAGTCCGCGTTCGAAGTGGGCCCTAGGCGCCTGATGCCTTATGGGACGCATATCGGACGCTGAAGCGGATAATAAGCAGACTGCATTGCAGAACGAAGATCAATGGCAGGCTGAAAATATTCATTTTATATAAATGTATATGGGCGGCCCGGTCTCTTCGGCGGATCCGGGCTTGATGCCTGACGTGCCGCCCTTCGCTTCCGGATTGAGGGGCGTTTCAGCTGGATCGCGATGTGCGTGCTGTGGTCCGGGCGCTGAACCGCTCCTGGATCCAGTTGGCGATTTCGTCGGAGAACTCTGCCGGGGCCTTCCGGCCGAATGTGTTGGCAACATTGGCAAGCGTCTCTTGGGCCAGTACGGCCCGCATCGCCTTTTCCGCGCGAATCATCACCGCATGGACCGCACAGACACCGGATGTCGCCCAGGAGGGCGGTCGCTGGCCGAACACTGCACAGCGACCGCGGATTTCCTGGCAATCGAAAAGCGGCTTGTCGCCTTCGATCGCATCGACAATGTCCAGAAAGGTGATGTCTTCCGGCGCTTTGGCGAGCCGATAGCCGCCGCGCACGCCTTCGCTGGCCATGACGAGTCCGGCCTTTTCAAGCTTCGGGAAAATCTTGGCCAGAAACGACGGTGAAATGCCCTGCAGTTCGGCCAGGTCACGGCTGCTCAGTGGCTGGTTGCCCGATGAGACCAGCCAGAGGAGGCAGTGAATGCCGTACTCAACGCTGACGGTGAGATGTGCCATGGCCGGTTCCGCTAGAAAACAGGGGAACGGGGACATTAATAATCCGCGTTTCAAAGTGCAAGCCGTCCCTGTTCCGCAACGTCTCCGTCACTTCTTGTCCGGCGTGGTCAACTCCGTATCGGCGGTGTCGACGATGAAGACCGCAAGGAGTTTCGCCGGCTTGGTGTCGCTGGCGTTGGCGCTGACCCCATGATGGTCGCCCGGCAGTTCGGTGAAGTTCTCGCCGACACGATAGGTTTTGGCCGGGCCGTCATTGACCTTGCTGCGGATCGCCCCTTCCAGCACGGTGGCGTAGATGAGCGCCGACTTCGCATGGGTATGGGCAGGTGAAGAGCCGCCCGGACCATATTCGACCAGCACGCCCTTGACGCTCTTGCCGGGCACGTCGGGCAGTGCGTGTTCGTAGACCAAAGTCACCTTGGCATTTTTCGACTGGGGAGTATCCGCGAGAGCCGTGGCGAACGGCAGGGTCGCGACCAGCAAGGGGGCGAGAAAGCGTTTCATGGTTCTGCTCCTTCGGCAATCGATGGCTTTGATTGGACGCCGGTTAACGACGCCCTGCGGCGGAAAGTCGATCAGACGCCGGCCTTGGACCGATTGAGCCAGTCAGTCAGGTTGATCTGGCCGAGGCGGGCCGGGCCGGTGGGGACCAGGGAAAACTTGGTGACGCGGCCGCCGAAATAGCGGGCTGCCGGATCGCTGACAGCGGTGCGGCGGTCGCCCACCGCCGTCAGATAACGGCCGACGATGTCGGCGAAGGGGCCGCGGTCCGGACCGGCAATGTCGATGAGGCCGTTGAGCGGCTGCGCCAGGGCGGTCTCTGCCAGAATGGCCGCCACATCGTCCGCGGCAATCGGCTGGAACTGCACCGGCGCCAGCCGCACCGTGTCGCCGTCGGCATGGCCGTCGGCGATGCCGGCGAGGAATTCCAGGAACTGGGTGGCGCGGACAATGGTGTAGGAAATGCCGGACTGCGCGATCAGCCGTTCCTGTTCCACCTTGGCACGGAAATAGCCAAGGTCGGCGACGCGGTCGGTCCCGACGATCGACAGGGCGACATGGTGGCGGACACCGGACTTCGCCTCGGCCGCGGCCAGATTGCCGCCGGAGGTCCGGAAGAAGTCGGTCACGACCCTTTCGTCGAAGGACGGGGCATTGGACACGTCGACGACGACCGCAGCGCCGTCCAGCGCACCGGCCAATCCTTCGCCGGTGATGGTGTTCACGCCCTTGCTGGGCGAAGCGGCCACGACCTCATGGCCGCTGGCGCTCAGGGTGGCGACAAGCTTGGAACCGATCAGTCCCGTTCCACCGATGACGACGATTTTCATGAGTCCCTCTCCTGTCCGACGGGCATCCGTTGCCTGATTGAGCAGCCGGTGAGTGGCGAAAGGCGGCAGCGGGCATTCGGTCCCTGCTGATCGCCGTGATCCGGCCGCCATCCGATAACGCGGACAATATCCGTCAGTGTTCAGTCGCGCAAGCAAAAACGCTGACTAATTTTATCAGTGTTTTGGTGGCCGAGTGCTGATGGCGCCTTTTAAGGCTGTTCAGTCCTGACGCAGGGTCAACCCGTCGGGCCCGGCTTCCGATCGTGCAGAGGTGGGGTCGAAGGGGTTCAGCCATTCGCGATGCCGGGCGAAATGCACGGCCAACAGGTCGATGAAGGTTCTCACCTTGGTGGACAGGTGATCCCGGTGCGGATAGATGGCGTTGATGGCGAACTCCACCGGCCGGTGGTCCGGCAGCAGCCGGCACAGGGCTCCGCTGCGCAAATCGTCCAGTACGATAAAGCTGGGGAGCAGCAGCAGCCCCTCGCCGCTCAAAGCGACCCGCAGCAGGGTTTCCGCGCTGTTGGTCAGCAGATTGCCGGACACCCGTGCCGACACGCCCGACTGGTCCGGTCCGATGAAACGCCACTCATTGCCGAACGGATAATGGCTGTAGCGCAGGCAATTATGGTTCGCCAGATCCTCCAGGTTTTGGGAAATGCCGTGCTTTTCCAGATAGGCCGGCGCCGCGCACAACACGTGCCGCCAGGGCGTCAGCCGCCGGCAGATCAGGCTGGTGTTCTGCGGCTGCAACGGGTGCACCGCGAGGTCGAATCCTTCGTCCACGATGTCCACCGAAGCCTCGCCGATGGTCAGTTCCACCGAAATTGCCGGGTAGCGCGTGACGAAGTCGCCGATCACCGGCGCGATGAAGCGGGCGAGGTGCGTGCCGATGTGCAGGCGCAGGGTTCCCCGCGGCGTCGCGTTCAGCGCCACCGCCAGCTCGTCCGCGGCTTCCAGATCGGCGCGGATGGTGACGCAGCGGTCGTAATAGGGGCGGCCGGCGTCGGTCAGGCTGACCCGCCGCGTGGTCCGGTTCAGCAGGCGGAGCGCCAACCGGTCCTCCAGCGCCTGGACATGGTTGCTCACCATGGTGACGGACAGGTTCAGCCGCCGCGGAGAAGCCGCCGCACTCCACCACCCGCACAAAGGCCGTCAGGCTCGTCAGCCGGTCCACGCGCACCGCCGCCGCCCTGGTTCGCCACGATTATCCACTCACACTGGATAAGCTTTCCAGTCTTTCCCGAATTTTCAACCGACGCCCCCGCACCCATCCTGACATCGCGGTCCGGGACGGCCAAAGCCCCCGGGAATACCTCGGAAAGGATGGATGCCATGGTTGAACTCACTCACGGCAAAGAGGCCCAGAACCTTCTCGCGCGGTGTGGATTCGAACACGCCGAACAGGCCGAAACCGGCGTTGTTCACAAGCACGTCGATCCGGCCGAAGCGGTCGATGGCCGCCGCGACCGCCGCCTCGATGCTCGCCGGATCCTGGACGTCCAGCCGCGTGACCAGGACACGGTCCAGCGCGGCGAATTCGCCGCCGGCCCCCGACGAGCGCATGGTGGCGACGACGTTCCAGCCGCGGGCGGCGAACAGACAGGGAGTTGCTTCGCCGAAGCCGCTCGAACAGTCGGTGATGAGCACGGTGCGGGTCATGGGGGCCTTCCTTGTCGGGAGCGTTCATTGCGAGGCCGCTCCATTGGTTGCGATAAGCCAGCCGTCCTTCGCGGCCGGGAGGGGGCATCACTATCGGTCGGGAGTCGTCAACTCCGTCTCCGCCGTGTCGACCACGAAGACCGCAAGGAGCTTGGCCGGCTGGCTGTCGCTGGCGTTGGCGTTGGCGCTGACGTTGTGGTGGTCGCCCGGCAGCTTGGTGAAATTCTCGCCGGCCTGGAAGGTCCTGACCGGGCCGCCGTTGATCTGGCTGCGCACCGCCCCCTCCAGCACGGTGGCGTAGATGAGCGCCGATTTCGCGTGGGTGTGGGACGGCGAGTAGCCGCCCGGGCCGTATTCGACCAGCACGCCTCGGATGCTTTTGCCGGGGACATCCGGCAGCGCGTGCTCGTAGACCTGCGTGACCTTGGCGTTCCGGCTTTCCGCCAGGTCGGCCAGGGCGATGGACGGCGGCAGTGCGGCGAGGGCCAGGGCCGCGGTGGAGAGCAGGACGCGCGTCAGCGCGCCGGCATGGCGAGTCATGGGAATTCTCCGGATGGGTGGTCAGGATCAGCGGCGCGGTGCCCGGCGGAGCCAGGCGTCCAGGCCGATGCGGCCGAGGCGGGCCTCGCCGGTCGGCACCAGGGATAGTTCCTCGACGCGGCCGCCGAAGTAACGGGCCTCCGGGTCGCCGACCACCCGGCGGTCGTCGCCGACCGCCGCCATGTAGCGGCCGACGATCGCCGGGAACGGCGCGCGGTCCGGGCCGGCGATGTCGATGACGCCGTTGCGCGGCGCGCCGAGCGCCGTCTCGGCCAGGATGGCCGCCACATCGTCGGCGGCGATCGGTTGGAAGAGACCGGTGGCCAGCCGCACCGTGTCGCCGTCTGCGTGGGTGGCGGCGATGGCCCCAAGGAACTCCATGAACTGGGTGGCCCGGACGATGGAGTGGGAAATGCCGGAGGCGGCGACCAGCCGTTCCTGCTCCGCCTTGGCCCGGGAATAGCCGTTGTCGGGCATCCGGTCGGTGTTGACGATGGACAGGACGACATGGTGCCCGACACCAGCGGCGGCTTCCGCCGCGAGCAGGTTGCGGCCGGACGTCTGGAAGAAGTCCATCACCGCCCGATCCTCGAAGGAGGGCGCGTTGGCAACGTCGATCACCACCGCGGCGCCGGCGAGGGCGTCGGCAAGGCCGACGCCGGTGATGGTGTCGACCCCCGTGCTGGGCGACGCGGCGACCACCGCATGGCCGTGGTCACGCAGGAGGGCGGCGAGCTTGGAACCGATCAGACCGGTTCCGCCGATGATGACGATCTTCATGGGATGCGCCTCGGATCGGGGGCCGGGCGTCAGCCGGCGATGAAGGACAGGAGATCGGGGTTCACCACGTCGGCGTGGGTCGTGCACATCCCGTGCGGGAAACGCTCGTAGACCTTAATGGTCCATGTCGTGACCCTCGCCGACCTGCGCGGAACGCCCATGGCCGCGGCGGTCATGGGCGATCACGCGATAGCCCTTGTCCGCGAAGAACAGCATCTGGCTGTCCCAGTCGTCCGCGCTGAGCGGCCAGCCGTGGTGGAAGACGACGGGCTGCCCCCTGCGGGGACCTCAATCCTTGTAGAAGATCGAAACGCCGTCCTTGGTGGTGATGGTGCTCATGGTTGGACTCCGGTCGAGGGAGGAGGAGGGCGTCGGCCCCGGTGCGGTCTGAGCGGCCGCCGGTGGGATGGGCAGCGCCGCCAGCAGGGCGGTACCCGCTCCAAAGCCCAGGAGCTTGCGGCGGACCGGGTCCGCCGGGTCTGAAAGGGGCGGTTCGGCACGAGGCGGGTTGGTCATGGGACGCTCGGTTGACCGCAGGCTATCGCGCGTCGATGATGTCTCAAAGGGCGTCATTCCCGGGATTTCGGACATGACCCGTCACGTGCGTTTCCTGGTCCATCCGGGCTTCGTGCTGCTCGATCTCGGTTCGATCTCGGTGGGCCGCTCGATGCCTTCTCCTTCGCCAACCGGCTGTGCGGGGAGCGCTACCAACTCTCCGTTGCCTCGGTCGCGGGCGGTCCGGTGCGCAGTTCCTGCGGGTTGGAGGTCATCACCGACCCCTTGCCGGAAGCCGGCGCCGAAGCCTGCGCCGACAGCCCGGCGGACACGCTCATCGTGGTCGGCGCGCCGGAACCGCCGGAAGGGCCATCGGTGAAGGCCCTTGCGGCGGCCATCGCGGCGGCGGCGCCCCGCACCCGGAGGATCGCCAGCGTCTGCACGGGGGCCTTTATCCTCGCCGCGAGCGGCATCCTCGACGGGCGGCCGGCGACCACCCACTGGTTCTACGCGCCGCGGCTCCAGGCGCGCTACCCGAACCTGCGGGTGGACGGCGACCGCATCCACACTTGCGACGGCGGTGTCTGGACATCAGCGGGCCTATCGGCGGGGATCGACATGACGCTCGCCCTGATCGAGGAGGATCTGGGCCAGGAAGCGGCGCGGTCGCTTGCCTGCATGCTTGTCGTCTATTACCGGCGCCCCGGCGGCCAGTACCAGTATTCCTCCCTGCTCGACTTCGATCCGGGGTCCGACCGCATCCGCCGCACGCTGAGCTTCGCGCGGGAGAATCTGGCGGCGGATCTCTCGGTGGAGCGGCTGGCCGACGTGGCGCATCTCAGCGTGCGGCAGTTCGGACGCGCCTTCACCACCTCCACCGGCATGACGCCGGCCAAGGCCGTGGAGCGGATGCGGGTGGAGGCGGCGCGGACGATGGTGGAAGACGGCCGGCAGACCTTCGCGGAAATCGCCCGCCTCGTCGGCTTCATCGACCCGGACCGCATGTGCCAGAGCTTCCTGCGCGTTCTCGGCCAGACCCCGCAGGAGCTTCGGCGCCAGTTCCGGCAGATGGCGCCGTGACGGATCAGGGCGGGGAGGCGCCGGTCAGGGCCTCCGAGACGCGCCACAGCCGCTCGGCAAGCGCATCGTCCGCGGCCCAGGGATGCACGCCGCGCCGCCCCGTCGCCGCGCTATGGACCGGGGCGACGTCGCAATCCTCGCAATAGACCCCACCGAGGCCATCGAGCCGCGGGCTGGTCGCGCACCAGACGCTGGTGGCCGCCCCTTGCGCGACGGTCTTCATGCCGCGGGACGGGTCGATGCGCGGGCGCCCCTCCGCGTCCAGGGCGTCGAAACCGGCGATCTCCTCGGCGCTCAGGTGGCGGCTCAGATCGGTGAGGATCTGTCCCGGATGCAGCGCGTAGGCACGCACCCCGTGCTCCCGACCGCGGCGATCCAGGGCCACGGCGAACAGTGCGTTGGCGGTCTTGGACTGGCCGTAGGCGATCCACTTGTCATACGGGCGCCGTTCGAAATCGAGGTCGTCGAAGTCGATTCCGGCGATCTGGTGGCCACGCGACGAAACTGACACGACGCGCGCGCCACTTGCATCGCGTCCCGCCGCGAGCAGCGCCGGCCACAAGGCCAGGGTCAGCCGGAAATGGCCGAGATGATTCGTCGCGAACTGCCCCTCGCGCCCGTCGGCGTCGCGGTAAAGTGGCGTCGCCATGATGCCGGCGCTGTTGACGAGGATCGAAAGCGGCCGCCCGGTCTCGCGGAAGCGCTGGGCGAAGGCGGCAACCGAGGCGGCGTCCGCGAGGTCAAGCGCCTCCAACTCGACGCGGTCGAGGCCGGCCAGCGCCGCCGCCGCCCGGGCGTGATCCCGGGCCGGTACGATGACCATTGCGCCGGCCTCGGCGAGCGCGCGCGTCGTCTCCAACCCGATGCCGGAATAGCCTCCGGTGACCACCGCCACCCGCCCGCGGAGATCAATGCCGCGGACGGCCTCGGCGGCGGTGGTGGCGGGACCGAAGCCGGACCCGATGGGTGTCTGGTCGGGGGATATCATAGGGCCTCTTCGCAGGGTGTGGTGTCGGAAGGCATTGTCACCTATATGCGCGGGATGATCCATTCAGCCACGTCCGGAATCCTGTCGTGATCGTCCAGAACGCGCCCGCCGACGTGCTGTCGGATGTGCTCCGCCTGATGCAGGCCCAGACCCTGTGCTCCGCGCGCCTCGCCGCCAGGGGTGACTGGTCGATCCGCTTCCAGCCGCCGAACGCCATCAAGTTCAATGTGGTGACAGCGGGCACCTGCTGGATCCGGCCGGATGGGCCGGAAGCGCCGCAGCGCCTCGATGCCGGCGATTGCTTCGTGGTGGTGCGCGGTGGCTTCGTCCTGGCGAGCGCGCCGGACCTGCCCCCCGTCCCGGCCGCGGAAGTGTTTCATGCGCCGGGCGGTGAGGCCAGCGTCAACGCGGGAAGTGGCACGCCCGGCGGCGACGGGAACGAGGTGCGGTTCCTCGGCGGCAGCGTGCGGTTCGACCGGCTGGACGGTGGACTGCTGTTCGACCTGCTGCCGGGGCTGCTGATGATCCGCGGCGAAGCCCCGGGGGCCGCGCCGGTCGGCTGGCTGCTGGAGCAGCTCGATCGGGAATGGCGCGGCGGGACGGTGGGGTCTCAGCTCGCCTGCAACGACCTGCTGCGCTTAATGTTCGTCCACGCCTTGCGGACGCATCTGAGTGAGCAGCCGCCGCAAGGCGCCAACTGGCTGGCGGCCAGCCTGGATCCCTCGATCGGCCGGGTCCTCGGCGCCATCCACGCCGAGCCCTGCCGCAACTGGACGCTTGCGGAACTGGCGGGCATCGCCGGGCAGTCGCGCTCCAGCTTCGCCGCCGCCTTTCGGGAGCGCGTGGGGGTTCCCCCGATCGATTACATGCTGCGCTGGCGCATGCGCCTCGCCGCGACGCGGCTGCGGCAAGGGCAGGAACCCGTCTCCGTCATCGCCGCCTCGCTCGGCTATCTGTCGGACAGCGCCTTCAGCGCCACGTTCCGGCGGATCATGGGGGTCTCGCCGGCGCGCTACCGGACGGGGGCGGACAGACAGGTCGCTTCGGAGCGCGGTCCCACGATCAGAAGTTGATCGCCCGACAGTCGCGCATCGGCTGTGTCCGCCCTTTCATCCCACGGTGATCTTGCTCCAAATGGTTGTTTTTGTCCTTGGAAGCGCGGTGGTCGACGGCATTCCCGAACACTTCCGCGAAGGCTTGGGGGATAGGCGGCGTGCTTGCCGGAGGTGATCGCCTCCGGTGTAATGCCCGTCACCGCCACGGCCGAGCGGAAGAACCGTTCAGCGGCGACCTGGTCGCGGTGCTCAATGAGGCAGACGTCGACAGGGCGCCATCAATGTCGATGGCCCGGTGCAGATAACGCCGCCGTCCGCCGACCTTCAGGTGGGTCTCGTCCACGTACCAGCTCCGGCCGATCTTGCATCGACGACGCTGACGCAAGGCATCGGTGAGCAGGGGGCGATTTTGGCCTCCCATTCGCGCACCGCCTCATGAGAGAAGACAAAGCCTCGCAGCAGCAGGACCTCGGCCAAATCCCGCAAGCTCAGCTTCAGGCGCAGCCTCCAGAGCACTATCAGAATGACGATGTCGGTTGGCACCTGCAGCCGGCTCAGCACCGAGCCCGTACGCTCGGTCGTCGCCATCGAGTGGTAGTGCGGGCAGCGCATGTACCTTTTTCAAGAGGGAGGGGATTCTCTATGGCAGCACCGCCGCACTGATCAAGCCGGGGCGAAAGCTGACGGAACCCCCGAGGCCGACGTGCAGGGTCAGGCAGTGCAAAGCCATGAAACATTCTCCTGAGTGACTATGGGCTCGGGGTCGGCTCCGGAGCAGGCCGGCTGAAACGCTGGTATCGGTTGGGATGGGATGATGTTTCGCGCTTTAAGATTCAAAAAAATGAATATTTTTTCAGAGACAGAATGCCGCAACCCGCGTGGCTGCGACCGCTGAAGCCCCCCTGACGGAGCTGGGTTCCTTCCTATCCGGACAGATCGGATCGGTTGATTGCAAGCTCCAGGCCGCTTGGCTATATTGATGCAATCCCTATGCAGGTTTGGTTGGCGATGCGCTTGTCGAGCTATACGGATTATGCGCTGCGCGTGCTCATGTACCTGGCCGTGCGACAGGAGGGGCTGCCGACCATCAGCGACATCGCACAGGTGTACGGCATTTCAAAAAACCACCTGATGAAGGTCGTGCATGACCTCGGACGGGGCGGCTACGTCGAAACCGTGAGGGGCCGGAACGGCGGGCTGCGCCTGGGCCGTCCGGCCGAGCAGATCCGGATCGGCGACGTCGTCCGCTACACCGAGGAGGACATGGCCATCGTCGACTGCATGGGCGCGCTGAAGGACACCTCCGTCTGCCGGCTGAGTCCGGCTTGCAACCTGCGCACCGCCCTGCACGAGGCATTGCAGGCGTTCCTGGCCGTCCTTGACGACTACACGCTGGCCGACATTGTCCGCCATCGCCGCAGCATGGCGTCCCTGCTCGGCCTGCCGCAGCCACCCCTCCCCCATGCCGCGGCTGAACGGGGGGAGGCGGAGCCGGGCTCGCGACCGGGACAGGCAGTTCAAGCGGCCTCAAGATCCTCCGCGGGGCCGAAGAACTCGTAATGCACCTGAGTGCGCGGCACGCCAGCGAGGGCGAGACCGCCGACGAAGGCCTTCAGGAACGGCTTCGGGCCGCACAGATAGAAGTCGGCGTCGTGGAACGGCGTGTTCGCCCGCAGCCACTCGACCGTGATGAAGCCGGCCGTGTCATGGGAAACGCCCGACCGATCCCCGGGCAGCGGGTCGCTGTAGAAGGTTGACACCCTGATGCCGGACCGCGACGCGGCCAGCCTGCGGATGTGCTCGTCCATGGCGTGGGTGACACTGTTCAGGGTGCCATGGACGTAATGCGCTTCCACCGTGGTCGGAGCGGCGGCGATCGCCTCGAGCATGCTCACCATGGGCGTCAGCCCGACGCCGCCGCTCAGCAGAACGACCGGCCGTTCCGGCTGTTCGGGCAGGAAGAAGTCGCCGGCGGGCGGGGATACCTTCAGCGCGGTCCCTTCCTGGGCATGGTCGTGCAGCCAATTGGAACCGGCGCCGTGGGGCTCCCGCTTCACGGAGATGCGATAGCCGAGGGTGTCGGGACCGGCGGAGATGCTGTAGTTCCGGCGCAGCGGCGCACGTCCCGGCAGGGGAAGCAGGAACGTCAGGTATTGCCCAGGCCGATGTCGGATCACTGGGCCGCCGTCGCTCGGCGACAGATGGAAGGAGGTGATTGTCCCGCTTTCCCTGACCCGCCGCGTGACGACGAAGTCCCGCCAGCCGCTCCACCCTCCGCTCTCATTGGCGAGGGCGTCGTAGATGCGCCCCTCCCTTCCCATCAGGATGCGGGCCAGATGCCAATACGCCTCTCCCCACGCATCCAGCACCTCCTCCGTCGCGGCGGTGCCCAGCACCTCGCGGATCGCTCCGAGGAGGGCGGCTGCGACATGAGGATAATGCTCCGGAAGGATCTGCAGCCCGACGTGCTTTTGCGCGATGCGCTCAACCATGGGCGTCAAGGTGCCGAGATTGTCTATGTTGCGGGCATAGGCGAGGATGGCGTTGGCGAGCGCCTTGGTTTGTGCGCCTTCCTCGCCCTGATGCGACTGGTTGAACAGCGCGGCGACCTCGGGGTCGCGAAACAGGATTTGATACATCGTCCGCGTGACGATGGTTCCATGCTCGGCGAGAATGGGAACGGTGGCCTTGACGATCGCGACGGTCTGCTGAGTGAGGGGCATTGGCGAATGGGCTCCGGGGTTGGCGGGGCCAATTGCCCCGCTCGGATTGTGGCGGCGAGGAGGTCCCCGCCAGATTAAACATTCATTTTAAATGAATGTATTGGCGCCGATTAAGATGCAATAGGAATATATGTTTATTGCCGGAATTCTGCTCGCTTGGGGAAAGCCGGCTCCACTGGCGTGGCGCCTCCGCCAGCATCACCTGCAGCTTCCCCGGATCCAACCAGCCGCACCGTGTCGCCGCCCGTGTGGGTGGCGGCGACGGCGACGAAGAATTCCGGGAACCGGGTGGCGCGAACGACGGTGTGGGGAATGCCGGAGGCCGCGACCAGCCATTCCTGCTCAACCTTTGCCCGGAAATAGCCGTTTTCGGGCTTCCGGTCGGTGTTGACGATGGACAGGAGGACATGGTGCCCGACACCGGCGGCCTCGCCGCCGGTCGCCACCGCTCCCATCCGCATCGGCTCAGGCCTTGGCGGCCACCGGGAGACGGAAAGGGGCACCCAGCCGGTTGAAGGCGTTCATCGCAGCGATGGCGATGGTGAGATCGACCAGATCCTTCGGCTCGAACGCCGCCGCTGCCGCCGCATAGGCGGCGTCGGACGCGTGGGTTTCGCTGACGCGGGTCACCTCCTCGGCCCAGGCCAGGGCTGCGCGCTCCGTGTCGGAGAACAGGTGCGGGACCTCCTCCCACACCGGCACCAGCGTGACCTTGTCGATCGACATGGTCTTCCGAAGGTCGCGGCTGTGCAGATCGATGCAGTGAGCGCAGCCATTGATCTGCGAGACCCTGAGGAACACGAGGTGGATGAGTTCCTCGGGCAGGTTGGTGCTCTTCGTGACGTAATGATGGACGCCGAAGAGAACCTTCGCGCCGTCGGGCGCAACCTCGTACCAAGCCAAGCGTGCCATGTTCTTTGCCTTTCCTAACAACAACTGATTGCGGTTCCCGCTTCGCCGGCCCATGGCCGCCGCCGGGTGTGTTCGAAGCCCCTCAGCGCGCGGTTTGCCAGCCGAGCCAGTCCTCGAACCGGATGGTGCCGAGGCGGGGGTTCTGGCCGGGGGTCAGCGATTGATCATTGAGAACGTCCCCGAAGTAGCGCGCGTGGATGTCCGGCACGACCTTGCGCGTGTCCTTCGTCGCCTGCAGGAAGCGCCGGACCAGCTCGTCGAGTGGGATCGCCTCCGGACCGGCGACTTCGAGCGTGCCGTTGACCGGCGACGCGAGCGCGACCTCGGCAAGGGCCGCCACCACGTCATCGGAGGCGATCGGTTGGATCAGCGCCGGCGACAGGCGGATCTCCCCGCCGACGGTGGCCGACTGCGCGATCCCGCCGACGAATTCGAAGAACTGCGTGGCGCGCAGGATGGTGTGGGGAATGCCGGACGCCTTGATGAGGCCTTCCTGGGCGACCTTCGCCCGGAAGTATCCTTTGTCGGGAAGCCGTTCGCTGCCGACGATCGAAAGGGCGACATGGTGGCGGACACCGGCGGCCGCTTCGGCGGCGAGCAGATTGCGGCCCGAGGTCTCGAAGAAGTCGAGGACGGCCTTGTCCTCCCAAACCGGGGCGTTCGCCACGTCGACGACGACAGCGGCTCCGTCGATCGCCTGGGCCAAGCCCTCACGGGTGATGGTGTTCACGCCCGTCTTTGGCGCGGCTGCGAGCGCATCGTGGCCGCGCTCGCGGAGGGTCTGCACCAGCTTCGATCCGATGAGGCCGGTGCCTCCGATGACGACGATCTTCATGGGGGCTCTCCGCTTCTCGACGGAAACCAGCGCCGTCGATGGAATGGAGAGTGCCCGCGCGCGCCGGGGAAGTCCTTGCGGCGGGCTTGAATTGCCCTCCAAGGACGCTTGGATTTCCGTCCAAGGAAGCCATACGGCGCGGCGTGCCTTGACGCGAACGGTGCAGCCGGCAACGCGGCGCCGTGCTATCAAGGGCGCACATCGTTCACCCGTCGCCCCGGACAGGGAGACGAGGACGCTCGATCCAGGGAGGTGCAGGCCTTGCAGTTCCGTTTCGGAGAATGTGTGCTCGATCAGGAGCGCCGGGAACTGACCCTGAGCGGACAGGTCGTGGGCGTCGGCCCGCAGGTCTTCGACCTGCTGCTGCATCTCGTCCGCAACCGCGACCGGGTCGTCAGCAAGGACGACCTGCTGGAGGCGGTGTGGAACGGACGGACTGTCTCCGAATCGACCATCACCAGCCACATCAACGCGGTTCGCAAGGCCATCGGCGACAGCGGTGGGGCGCAGCGCCTGGTCCGCACGGTCCCCCGCAAGGGGTTCCGCTTCGTCGGCGCGATCGAAGTCGGCGCGATTGAAGCCGGGGCGGCCGAGGTCGGCGCGATCGGGGAGACCCCGTCCGGGCCGGTCCTGCCGGGCAAGCCCTCGATCACCGTGCTGCCGTTCCAGAACCTGAGCGGCGACCCGGAGCAGGACTATTTCGCCGACGGCGTGGTGGAGGACATCATCGCCGCCCTGTCGCGCATCCGCTGGCTGTTCGTCATCGCGCGCAACTCGAGCTTTGCCTACAAGGGCCGGGCGGTGGATGTGACGGACGTCGGCCGCGAGCTGGGCGTCCGTTACGTGCTCGAAGGCAGCGTCCGCAAGGCCGGGAACAGGGTGCGCATCACCGGGCAGCTCATCGACGCGACGAGCGGTACGCATCTCTGGGCCGAGCGCTTCGAAGGCATGCTCGACGACCTTTTCGAGCTGCAGGACCGGATCGCCGAAAGCGTCGTCGGCGCGATTGCGCCGCAGCTCGAGCGAGCGGAGATCGAACGTGCCAAGCGCAAGCCGACGGAAAGCCTGGACGCCTACGATTACTATCTCCGCGGCATGGCGAAACTGCACAGCGGAACCCGCGAGGCGATCGACGCGGCGCTGCCCCTGTTCCACAAGGCGACGGGACTCGACCCGGAATTCGCATCGGCCTATGGCGGGGCGGCCTGGTGCCATCTCTGGCGCAAGGTGAACGGTTGGATGACCGACCGCCCCCTGGAGATCGCCGAAGGGGTGCGGCTGGCGCGGCTGGCGGTGGAGTTCGGCCGCGACGACGCGGTCGCGCTGACGAGAGCCGGGCACGCGCTTGGTCACTTCGCCGGCGATCTCGATGGCGGCATCGCGCTCATCGACCGGGCCGTGCTGCTCAACCCCAATTTCGCCCCCGCCTGGTTCCTCGGCGGCTACCTGCGCGCCTTCCGCGGTGAAACGGAAAGCGCGAGCGAGCATTTCGCCCATGCCGCCCGCCTGAGCCCGCTGGACCCGGAGATGTTCCGGATGCAGGCGGGGACGGCGCTCGCGCATTTCTTCGCCGGGCGCTACGATTGCGCCGTGGCCTGGGCGGACAAGGCGTTGGGGAACCTGCCCAGCCTCCTGGTCGCCATCGCCCTGACGGCGGCTAGTCACGCACTCGCCGGGCGGACGGAGGACGCGCGGCAGACGATGCAGCAATTGCGCGCGCTCGACCCGTCCTTGCGCGTCTCCACTCTCAGGAAGTGGCTGCCGATCCACCGTCCCGAGGATCTCACCCGGTTTGCGGAGGGACTGAGACTGGCTGGGTTGCCGGAGTGAGCGCAGGCCATGTCCGACTCAGCAGGTACCGTTTCGCCTCAGACACTGGCTCAAGCTGTGGCGGAAATGGGTGTGCTCGCCCGCTCTGACGCTGGCGCAAAAGGGCGCTGAGAGGAGCGCTGAAGGTTCTGTTGCAAAGTTTGGTGACGGGCGCGGAGGGCTGCGGCGCCTGTATCGTCGGGCGGCAGGACCGAACAGGCTGACGATGAAAGATGCCTGGGCTGGCATGTCGTTGACCGAAACAACCCGGACCTGGCCCTTGCGAACCGTGGCTATGATCTCGTAACCGGTGGTCGTCCGACGCGCTCCGCGGAAGCTCTTGGACCCGAGCCCCGACCGGACCGGCGGCCTGATGCGCCGATGGTCCTGTTCAACGATGTTGTTCAGGTACTCGCGTTGCCGCACCGCTCAAACCGAGAACGTCGCCATGGCGGCGTGACTCAAGCCAAATGGCCTCCGGGAAACCCGGTGCAGTTCAGGCGGGAGCCAAAACCTGCAACAGAACCGGTTGTTCAGCCCTTTGTGCTGGCGATGCTCCCTGCTCATCGCCAGCTCCCCGTTTTTCGCATCTACGCTATGAACACACTCGCCCTGCCAAGCAGAACGCGGATCATTGCCCATTCCGGGATCCAAACGCTACTAAACCAGCCCGGCCGCGCGAGCCCACTTGTACTTGGCGCCCAGCACCGCAACCGGCGTCTCGGTCGTGTAGGGGTAAGCCACGACACCGTGGTCATACAGGTGGCTCGCGGCCTCCTCCACCTGGACGTCGCCGGCCAGCGAAGCGACGATGGGCTTCTCGATGCCCTTCGCCTTCATCTCCTCCTTCACCTCGACAACGAGCTTGGCGAACACCATTGGCGGCGTGATGATCGTGTGCCAGTAGCCCAGGATCAACGCGTGGATGCGGTCATCCTCCAGGCCGAGCCGGATGGTGTTCTTGTAGGTCGACGGCGGTTCGCCACCCGTGATGTCCACAGGATTGCCGGCGGCGCCGAAAGGCGGGATGAATTTGCGGAAGGCGGCGTCGAGGTCCGGCGGCATCGCCATCAGCGACAAGCCATTGTCCACGCAGGCGTCCGACAACAGCACACCCGATCCGCCGGCACCGGTGATGATCACGACGTTCTCGCCCTTCGGCGTCGGCAGCACCGGGATTCCACGGGCGAATTGCAGCAGGTCCTGCAGACTGCGCGCCCGGACCACGCCCGACTGCCGCAGCACGTCTTCGTAAATCCTGTCGTTGCCGGCGAGCGCGCCGGTGTGGGAACTGGCCGCCCGCGCGCCAAGGGCTGTGCGCCCGGCCTTCAGCACGACCACCGGCTTCTTCTTCGAAACCTGCTTGGCGGCCTCCGCGAAGGCACGGCCGTCCTTCAGGTCCTCGCAGTGCATGGCGACGACCTGGGTGTTGTCGTCCTGTTCGAAGAAGTACAGCAGGTCGTCCTCATCGATGTCCGACTTGTTGCCGAGTCCGACGATCGCCGAAACGCCCATCTTGGCGGAGCGGCTGAAGCCGATGATCGCCATGCCGATGCCGCCCGATTGCGACGACAGCGCCGCCTTGCCCTTCACGTCGTAGGGCGTGCAGAAGGTGGCGCACAGGTTCTTCGGCGTGTAGTAGAAACCGTAGATGTTCGGCCCCATCAGCCGCACGTCGTGCTTGCGCGCGATGGCGACGATCTCCTCCTGCCCTTCGACGTTGCCGGTCTCGGCGAAGCCCGAGGGAATCAGCACGGCGCCGGGGATCCTCTTCTCACCGACCTCACCCAACGCCTGGGCGACGAATTTGGCCGGAATGGCGAACACCGCCACATCGATGTCGCCCGGCACGTCCTTGACGCTCTTGTAGGCCCTGTAGCCGAGGATGTTGTCGGCCTTCGGATGGATCGGATAGATCTGGCCCTTGTAGCCACCATTGATGAGGTTCTTCATCACCGAGTTGCCGATCTTCCCATCCTCGGCCGAGGCGCCGATGACGGCCACCGCCTCGGGCTTCATGATCCGGTTCATCTGCCGGACGATCTGCTCCTGCGACGGGCGGTAGCGCGGCGTCCTGGCCGCGAAATCCAGGACCACGCGCACATCGGCGGCGGTGGCTCCGTTCTCGCGTGCGAAGACCGGGTTGAGGTCGAGTTCGACGATCTCCGGCACCTCGTTGACGAGGCGCGAGACGTTGACGATCACATCGGCGAGCGCCTCGTGGTCGACCGCCTTGCCGCCGCGCACGCCCTTCAGCATCTCCGCGGCTTGGATGCCGTCGAGCATCGACAGGGCTTCCTCGCGGCTGACCGGGGCGAGGCGGAAGGTGATGTCCTTCAGCACCTCGACCAGCACGCCACCGAGGCCGAAGGCCACCAGCTTGCCGAAACTCGGGTCGGTGATGGAACCGACGATCACCTCCACGCCTCCTTGCAGCATCTGCTGAACCTGCACACCGATCAACTCCGCCCCGGGGTCATAGGCGCTGGCGTTCGCCATGATGGTCCTGAAGCCTTGGCGGACGGCATCGGCGTTCCGGAGATCAACCAGAACGCCGCCGGCTTCCGTCTTGTGCAGGATCTGCGGCGACACGATTTTCATGACCACCGGGAAACCCATGCCCTCGGCGAGGGTGACGGCTTCGTCGGCGCTCGTCGCCAAGCCCTCCTTCGGCACTGGAATGCCGTACACATCGCAGAGTTGCTTGGCTTCCGGCGCGGTCAGCGCGTTGCGGCCCTCGGCCTTGGCGGTGTCGAGAAGGCGGCGGACGACATCCGTTGGGCGCTCGGTGTGGAGCGGATCGATGACTGCGGTCATGGCCTTTCCTCCTTTTCAAACTGGTCGGCTCACGTCTTGAAGGCGAGCTCGGATGGATGTTCGGGGGCGGCAGCCTCGTGCAACGCGTCGCCGGTGTCGCGCTGTCAGACCACTGCGTTTGTCCTTTTCGGAGAGGACCGCCACCTGTCCTATTCGGTGGTCAGCGGCTTGCGCGCCGCACCGAGCGCGCCGCTGTCGCGAACCTCGCCGATGCGGCGTTCGTCGAAGCCGAGCACCTCGCGCAGGATCTCGTCGGTGTG
>NZ_JAUQTX010000123.1:0-19290 GCF_059803775.1 Azospirillum sp. UFLA03-27
GCGTATAATCGTCGGCAGCGTCAGATGTGTATAAGAGACAGGGGCAACACGCCGCAAAACAATCAAGGCAAGCCAATGCCCCACCACTCTCCACTCCCCCTCCTCGCCGCGGCGCTCGCCTTCGCCGCCGGGACGGCCTGCGCCGCCACGGTGACGGTGGCGCCGGGCGGGCTGGACGGTGCGCTCGCCGCGGCGGCGCCCGGCGACACACTCGTCCTCGCCCACGGCACGCACCCCGGCCCCGTCGTGGTCCGCAAGCCGGTCACGCTGCTCGGCGAGCCGGGCGCCGTCATCGACGGGGGAGGGGAGGGGAACGCCGTGACGGTCTTCGCCCCCGACGTGACCGTGCGGAATGTCGAAGTCCGCAATTCCGGCATCAGCCTGTCCGAGCAGAACACCGGAATCTTCCTGGGCAAGGAGGCGCACCGCGGCGTGATCGAGGGCAACCGGCTGCGCGACAACCTGATCGGCATCTATGTGTGGGGCGCCCACGATGTGATGGTCCAGCGCAACGACGTCATCGGGCGCACGGACCTGCGCCTGTCCGAGCGCGGCAACGGCATCCAGTTGTGGAACGCGCCGGGCACGCAGGTGGTGGACAACCGCGTCCAGGACGGGCGCGACGGCATCTTCACCACGACGTCGAAGAAGAACCTGTTCGCCCGCAACCGCTTCGAGCGGGTGCGGTTCGCCGTCCATTACATGTACACGAACGATTCCGAGGTGTCGGACAACCTGTCGGTCGGCAACCATGTCGGCTACGCGATCATGTATTCCAACAACCTCGTGATCCGGAACAACCGCTCGCAGGGGGACCGGGAGCATGGGCTGCTGCTGAACTACGCCAACAGCGCGCTCATCGAGGGCAACGTGGTCGCCGGTCCTCTGTCGCCCGAACAGGCGGCGCCGGTGGAGGTGGTGGCCGACAAGGACATGCCGGTGGCGACCGACGGCCCGGTGGAGGGCCAGCGCACCGGCACCTGGAAATGCGTCTTCATCTACAACGCCAACAAGAACCGCTTCACCGGCAACCGGTTCGAGGGCTGCGAGATCGGCGTGCACTTCACCGCCGGGTCGGAGCGCAACACGCTGACCGGCAACGCCTTCATCGGCAACCGCACCCAGGTCAAGTATGTCGGGACCCGTCACCTCGACTGGTCGGAGAAGGGGCGCGGTAACTACTGGTCCGACAACGCCGCCTTCGACCTGAACGGCGACGGCATCGCCGACGAGGCCTACCGCCCCAACGACGTCGTCGACCGCGTGATGTGGGCCTATCCGGCGGCGAAGCTGCTGATGAACAGCCCCGGCGTGCAGGTGATCCGCTGGGCGCAAAAGCAGTTCCCGGCGCTGCACCCCGGCGGCGTGATCGACAGCGCCCCTCTGATGAGCCCGCCGCCGTCTCCGGCGCTGCGCCAAACGGCGGAAAGGAACGCCCAATGACCGACACACCGACCATCCGTGTGGAGGGAGTCTCCAAGCGCTACGGCGACGCCTTCGCCGTGCGCGAGGTGGATCTGGACCTTGCTCCCGGCGAATGCGTGGCCATGGTCGGCCACAACGGCGCCGGCAAGAGCTCGCTGATCAAGCTGATGCTCGGGCTGACCACGCCGACCGCCGGCAGCGTCCGCGTGCTGGGCGGCGACCCGGCGAGCGCCTCGGCCTCTCACATCCGCCGGCAGGTCGGCTTCCTGCCGGAAAGCGTCGCCTTCCACCCCAGCATGACGGGGCGGGAGACGCTGGACTTCTACGCTCGGCTGAAGCGGGTGCCGCGCGACGGCAACGACGCGCTGTTCGACCGGGTGGGGCTGGAGCCCGCCGCGGTGAAGCGCCGCGTCGGCACCTATTCGAAGGGCATGCGGCAGCGGCTGGCGCTGGCCCAGGCGCTGCTCGGCGGGCCGAAGGTTCTGTTCCTGGACGAGCCGACGACCGGCCTCGACCCGGCGCTGCGCCAGAGCTTCTACGAGATCGTGCGGGACCTGCGCGACGCCGGCACCACCGTCCTGCTGTGCAGCCACGCCCTGACCGAACTGGAGGGGCAGGCCGACCGCGTCGTGGTGATGAACCGCGGGCGCAAGGTCGCCGACGGCTCGCTCGCCACTCTGCGCGGGCTGGCCCAGCTGCCGGTGCGCATCCGCCTGACCCTGCCGTCCGGCGAGGTCGTGGAGACCGCCTGCGCCAACGACGACAAGGTGGCGACGCTCCGCCAGATCGCCTGCGAAGGCCCGGAACTCGCCGACATCGAGGTCGTCCAGCCGAGCCTGGACGAGATGTACGCCCACTTCCTGCGCCGGGAGGCTGCGGAATGAACACGCTTCTGACGATCGCCGCCAAGGAGGTGCGCGACGGCCTTCGCAACCGCTGGGTCGTCGCCACCACGCTGCTGATGGCGGCGCTGGCCCTGACGCTGAGCTTCCTGGGGGCCGCCCCGACCGGCACGGTCGGCGTCGGCCGGGTGGAGGTGACCATCGTCAGCCTGTCCAGCCTGACCATCTTCCTGCTGCCGCTGATCGCGCTGCTGCTGTCCTTCGACGCGGTGGTGGGCGAGATCGACCGCGGCACCATGACGCTGCTGCTGTCCTACCCGGTGGCGCGCTGGCAGGTGCTGATCGGCAAGTTCCTTGGCCACGCCGCGATCATCGCCTTCGCCACCGTGCTGGGCTACGGCGCCGCCGGGGTGGCGCTGGCGATGAGCGGGACCGAGATCGGGCCGGAGAGCTGGCGCGCCTTCGCCGCCATGATCGGATCGAGCGTCCTGCTGGGCGCCGCCTTCACGGCCATGGGCTACCTCGCCTCCACGCTGGTCCGCGACCGCGGCACGGCGGCGGGCATCGCCGTGGCGATCTGGCTGGTGCTGGTCCTGCTCTACGACATGGCGCTGCTGGGGCTGCTGGTGGCCGACGGGGGCAAGACGGTGAACGCCGGCCTGCTGAATGGGCTGCTGCTCGCCAACCCGGCGGACGCCTTCCGCCTCTTCAACCTGACCGGCTTCAAGAGCGTCAGCCAGTTCGCCGGCACCGCCGGGCTGGCCGCGCAGGTGCAGGTGTCGGCCTCCGTCCTGCTGGCCGTGCTGGCCGGCTGGGTCGCCGCACCGCTGGCGCTGGCCGCCGTCCTCTTTTCCAGAAGGCAGATCTGATGAACACCTCCCTGAGAGCCACGCTGCTGGCGGCCTGCCTGCTGCTGCCGCTGTCCGCCTGTCAGCAGCAGAAGGCGGAGACCGCCCCGCCGCCGCCCGTCGCCATCACCGCCGACGCGATCGGCCATTACTGCGGCATGAACCTTGCCGACCATGCCGGCCCGAAGGGGCAGATCCTGGTCGGCGGGCGGGACCGCCCGGTCTGGCTGTCCTCCGTCCGCGACACCTTCGCCTTCACCATGCTGCCGGAAGAGGCGAAGGACGTCCGCGCCATCTACGTCACCGACGTCGCCCAAGCGGCCGATCCGCGCAAGCCCGACCTGACCGTCTGGATCGAGGCGCGCAAGGCCTGGTACGTGGTGGGCAGCCGTCAGCGCGGCGGCATGGGCGAGGCCGAACCCTTCCCCTTCGGCGACGAGGCCGCCGCCCGCCGCTTCGCCGCCGAGAACGGCGGCGCGATCAAGCGCTTCGCCGAGGTGACCGAGGACGAGATTCTCCACCCCACGCTTCCCTCCGAGCAGACCGCCGCCGATGAACCGGCGGAGCAGGGCGGCAAGCATGGCGGCGGCCACGGCGCCGGGCATGGAGGCACGCCATGACCACCCGCCGCCGCTTTCTCGGCATCGCCGCGGTGGCCGCCGGGCTGGCGCTGCTGCCGGGCGGCCTCCGGGCGGCGGGCGTGCCGGCGCGGACGTGGCGCGGCGTCGCGCTGGGAGCGGATTCCGTGATCCAGCTGGCGCACCCGGACCCCGCCGAGGCCGACCGGCTGATCGCCCTGTGCCTGGAGGAGGTCGCGCGGCTGGAGCGGGTCTTCAGCCTCTACCGGACGGATTCGGCGCTGGCCCGCCTGAACCGTGACGGCGTTCTCGACGCGCCGCCGGCCGATCTGGTGCGGCTGCTGTCCGAGGCCGCGGCCTTCAGCCGCCGCACCGACGGCGCCTTCGACCCGACGGTGCAGCCGCTGTGGCAGCTCTACGCCGGCCATTTCGCCCGCCCCGGTGCCGATCCCGCCGGCCCTCCGGAGGCCGTCCTCCGCGCGGCCAGGGAGTTGGGCGATCACCGCAAGCTTCGCGTCGAACCGGGCCGCGTTTCCTTTGCCGGGCGCGGCATGGCGGTGACGCTGAACGGCATCGCCCAGGGCTACGTCACCGACCGCGTGTCCGAGCGGCTGCGGGCGGAGGGCATGACCGACGTGCTGGTCGATCTGGGCGAAATCCGTGCGCTCGGCCATCATCCTTCGGGCCGCCCCTGGGCGGTCGGCCTCACCGATCCGCTCGCGGAAGGCCGCAACGCCGACACGCTGGAGATCGCGGACCGGGCGGTGGCGACGTCAGGCGGCTACGGCACGCCCTTCGATCCCGCCGGGCGCTTTACCCACCTGTTCGACCCGGCGACGGGCGGCTGCGCGCGGGAGTGGCTGGCGGTCACCGTGCTCGCCCCCGACGCCACCACCGCCGACGCCCTGTCCACCGCCCTGTCGGTCGCGCCGGAAGCGCGGGCCGCCGTTCTCCTCGACCGTTTTCCGGGCACCGCCGCCCGTCTCACCCGCCGCGACGGCAGCGTCCTCGCGCTGCGCGCCTGACCGTCCTTCATCCAGGAGACCATCGTCATGGGAAGTTTCAGCCTGATGCATTGGGCCATCGTCCTGCTGCTCGTCCTGCTGCTGTTCGGCGCGGGCAAGCTGCCCAAGGTCATGGGCGACCTCGCCAAAGGCGTGAAGTCCTTCAAGGCCGGCCTGAAGGATGATGACGCACCGGTTCTCGTCGAGGCGACGCGCAAGCCCGCCTCCGACGCCTGACCGCGACAGCAGAGCCGGGACGATGAGACAGGGCGCCCTGACGCTGATGCGCGACCTCCCGCTGTTCGAGGGAGTCGCCGACGAGACCCTGGAAGCGCTGACCTACGGGGCGCTTCTCCAGTGGTTCCCGCGCGAGACACGGCTGTTCGCGGAGGGCGAGATCCCCGACTTCCTGCACATCCTCGTCGAGGGCACGGCGATGCTGGCCGGCTGCGACGAGGCAGGGCAGGAGACGGTGATCGACATCGTGCGCCCCGGCGATTGCTTTGTGCCGGCGGCGGTGCTGGCCGACGCGCCATACCTGATGTCGGCGCGGACGCTGGAATCGTCGCGGATTCTGATGCTGGCTGCCCCCGTCCTGCGCGCGCAGGTTGCCCGCGACCACGCGCTGGCGCTGCGGGTGATGAGCACGCTGGTCGGGCAGTGCCGCGGGCTGGTGCGCGAGGTCAAGAACCTGAAGCTGCGCACGACGACCCAGCGGCTCGCCGCCTTCATCCTGTCGCAGGTTGATCCGTCGCCTCGGGATGAGGCGGAGGACGGCGCGACGGTCGAGTTGCCGGTCAGCAAGCGCGTGCTGGCCAGCCGCCTCGGCATGACGCCGGAACAGCTGTCCCGCACCTTCACCAAGCTGAGCCCCCACCAACTCCACGTCACGGGCAACACCGTCCGGGTGCGGTCGGTCGAACAGCTTCGGCGGCACTGCAACGTCGGCCATCCCAACGGTCATCACACCTCATGATCCAGCTAAGGCGGAGCGGGGCCTGACGGTGCCGTTCCGTCCCTTTTTTCTGCTGACCGCCCTGGACGCGCTGCTCGCGGTGGGGCTGTGGGTGCCGGTCCTTCTGGGGTGGGACGTGTCCAACGTGATCGCCGACCCGACGGGGTGGCACGGGCGGGCGCTGCTGTTCGGGACGCTGCCGGCGATGATGGCGGGATTCCTGCGCACCGCCCTGCCGCGCTGGACCGGGCAGCCGCTGGTCAGCGCGCGCCTCTGGCCGCTTTTGGTGCCTCTCTGGCTGGCGGGACGGGCGCTGTCGCCCTGGGTGATCACCGCGCACGCGCCGTTCCTTGCCGCGCTGGCCCTTCTCGTGACCCTGCAGGTCGCCGCCGCGCGGGACCGGCGCAACGCCGTTGTCGCGGCCCTGGCCGGAGCGCTGGCCGGGGCCGCGCTGTGCGACGCCGTTCCGTCCGCCTTGGCGCTGTCGCTCGGGCTGGCCATGGTGCTGGGCGGCCGCATCGCGCCGAGCCTGACCGCCACCCATCTGGGCCTGCCCAGCAAGGCGGCGCTGTTCACCGAGCGCCCTTGGTTTGAGCGTGCCGCCGCCTTGTCCGCGACCTGCGCGCTGGCCGCCTGGCTGGCCGAACCAGGTTCTGGAACGACGGCCGCTGCAAGCCTTCTCGCCGCGCTGACGCAGACGGCCCGGATGGTCCAATGGCGGGGCTGGCGGACGCTCGACCGGCCATCGGTCCTCGCCGTGCACGCGGCTTATGCCTGCATCCCACTCGGCTTCGCCTCCGTGGCGGCGTCGGCCGGCATGACGATTCATCTCTGGACGGTCGGAGCGCTCGGGCTGATGGGCTTCGCGGTGATGTCGAGCATGATCCGCAAGCACGCCGGCAACGCCTTCGGGCGGTCGGTGGTGGTGACGGGCTGCTACGTGCTCACCGCGCTCGCCGTTGCCTTGCGGGCGGTTGCCGCGGCGGCGGGAGAGGATGGCCCGCTGTGGCTGTTGGC
The DNA here is from genome assembly GCF_059803775.1 of Azospirillum sp. UFLA03-27. Taxonomy (NCBI): domain Bacteria; kingdom Pseudomonadati; phylum Pseudomonadota; class Alphaproteobacteria; order Rhodospirillales; family Azospirillaceae; genus Azospirillum; species Azospirillum sp. UFLA03-27. Next base: position 6,670 of record NZ_JAUQTX010000123.1, read on the forward strand.
CGCGGCCGGCGCCTGGAGCGCGGCGGCGATCCTGTTCCTGGCCGCCTTCGGCCATCTTCTCGTCCGCGGCCGCCCTTGAGCGGAAAAAAGCCCACCGGCGAAGAACCGATGGGCTTGAAGGGGGCAGAAAAACGGGAGGGTACTCGTCCAGCGGGGACGCAATCGATCAACGATTGTGCGGTTATCATAGCGACTGATTGCCCTCCCATCCTTGACGGCGGTCAAGCCGCCAAGGAAACGTGCTGATTTCGTCAGCTGTTCTTTTTCAGGAAGGCGATCAAGTCCTTGCGGGCCTGCTCGTTCTTCACGCCGGCGAAGGCCATCTTGTTGCCGGGGACGGCGCCCTTCGGGTCCGCCAGATAGGCGTCGAGCGCCGCCTCGTCCCAGGCCCCGGCGTTCTTCATGGCGTCGGAATACTTGTAGGCTTCGACGGAGCCGGCCTTGCGGCCGACGACGCCGTGCAGGTTCGGGCCGACGCGGTTCGGGCCGCCGGCCTCAATGGTGTGGCAGGCCTTGCACTGGTTGAACACCTTCTCGCCGGCGGCGGCGTCCTGCGCGGCGGCAAGGCCGGGGGACGACGCGACCAGCCCGAAGGCGAGCAGGGCAAACATGCGCTTCATAGGGGTTTCCTCGTTCAACGGACTCAAAAGTCAGCCGGGCCGCGCGGGAAGCGACGGTCCGACGGACATCGGATGGCGGGCGCGTCAGGCGACCGGCGCCGCAGCGTCGGCGTAAGCCGCACCCGCCATGTTGTGGAAGAAGCCGTTCTCCAGCGGGACGGCGGTCATGCCGCGCAGCTCCGCCATCACGTCCTGTCCGCTGTGCGCGCCGTCCAGAACGGCGCGGAAGGCCTTGGCGACGGCGACCATGTCGAGATCCTGCGGCGACAGGCGGAAGCGCTGGATGCCCATTGCCCGCAGTTGGTCGATCTCCGCCGCCAGCGCCAGATAGCCGTGCGACAGCGTCTGCGTGCCGTTGACCGACAGGAAGGGCTGGCCGTCGACGGTGCTGACCGGCATGCCGTCCGGGTCGTTGGCGCAGACGAACTGGCAGCCGTCCTTGTGCAGCGCGTGCGCCCGCGCGTGGTAGCAGCGGGCGGAAATGGCGAGCGGGGCGCGCCCGAACACCTGCACCTCCATGGACAGGCCGAGCGCCGCCCCCGTCTTCGCCATCACGGCGACGGCGGCGGCGGGAAGCTCCGCCGGCAGCGACACCGCGACGGCGCCGCGCCCGGCCAGCCACGCCAGGGTCGCCTCGTTGTAGCTGTTGATGAAGGGGCCGACGGCGTGGCGGCGCCCCTCCAGCAGGGCCAGCGCGCCCATGTCGTTGGCTTCGACCGGCAGCAGGTCGCTCTCCACGAGGTCGCGCATCGCCGCGCGGTCGCGATCGCTGCCGACCAGGATCGGGCTGGCGAGCCAGACCTCCTTCCCGGCGGCGGCCAGACGGGCGATCACCTCGTCCATGACCGGGGCGAGGAAGGGCGCGCGCTTGGAACAGACGATCTCGCCGACGACGACGGCGTCGACCGGCGCCTCGTCGGCGATGCGGGCGTAAAAATCGCGCCAACGCTCCGCCGGCCAGTTGAACAGGACGGGACCAAGGGTCAGGGTGGGTTTCATGAACGCAACTCCTCAGCGCCACGCGCGGGTGTAGGCGCCGGTGGTCTGGGCTCCGCCCTCGACCATGGCCTCCAGGTCGAGCGCCGGCACGGGCAGCCCGCGTTCGAACGCGTCCAGCGCCCGGCGGTAGGCGCCGACCACGGCGGCGATGTAGGCCTTGCCACGCTGGCGGCCTTCGATCTTCAGGGCGCACACCTTGGCGGCCTTCAGCTCCGGCAGCAGGGCCAGCGCGTTGAGGCTGGTCGGCTCCTCGAACAGGTAGGCCGGATCGCGGGAGGTGCCGCCGCCGGGCACGAAGCGGCCCTTGCACAGCGTCGGGTAGCCCGCCGGCTCCCCGGCGCCGAAGACGTTGATGGTGAAGCCGCCGAGGCGCGACGCCAGCGCCTCGCCGCGCGGCTCGTAACGCACATGGCTGGCCGGGGAGCAGACGCCCTGCTTGTTGGGCGACAGCCCGGTCGCGTAGGAGGACAGCGAGCAGCGCCCCTCCGCCATCGGGCAGAGGCCGCCGAAGACGAAGACCTCGGTCTCCACATCGACCTCGGCGTTCAGCCGGGCGATCTCCGGCACCGTCAGCACGCGGGGCAGCACGACCCGCCGCACGCCGAAGGCCTCGCGGTAGAGCCGGATCGCCTCGGCGTTGGCGGCGGAGGCCTGAACGGACAGGTGAAGCCGCAGGTCGGGATGGCGCTTTGCCGCGTAGTCGAGCAAACCGAGGTCGGCGAGGATCACCGCATCCGCCTTCAGCCGCGCGGCGTCGTCCACCGCGCGCTGCCAGGGGGCGAGATTGCCGGCCTGGGGGTAGGTGTTGATGGCGACGAAGACCTGGACCGACCGCGCGTGGGCGTAGGCGATGGCCTCGGCCAGTTCCGGCCGCGAGAAGTTCAGGCCGGGGAAGTTGCGCGCGTTGGTCTCGTCGCGGAAGCCCAGATAGACGGCGTCGGCGCCCGCGTCCACGGCGGCGCGCAGCGCGGCGGGGTTGCCCGCCGGGCAGATCAGTTCGAAGGAACCCATGCCGTTACGCTCCCTGCCGCGGGCTGGTGAGCCGCCGCTCCAGCATGGTCATGCCCCAGCGCACCGGCGGCGGGGCGAAACGGCGCGCCGTGGCGAGCAGGTCGAGCGCCCGCCCGGCGTTGCGCCGCGCCACGGGCAGGGCGTGCCGCAGCGGACCGGCCGCGGCAGCGACGTCGCCGAACAGGTCCATCTCCTCGCCGTCCAGCGTGTTGCGGAGCGCCAGGATCAGGGCGGTGTCGCCCTCGATGGAGAGTTCGCGGCGGAAGAACAGCGCGTCGCCGTCGATGCGCCCTTCCAGCAGGTCGAGGAGCCGCGCGCAGGGGCCGCGCACCGTGGCCTCCGCCTCGGCGGTGCGGTCGCAGACCCGCAGGGCGAGGCCGGGGCCGACGCGGAGCAGCAGGGCGGCGGGCGCGTCCACGGGATCGATGAGCAGGCGGGCGTCGGGCAGCTCGCCGAGGGCGGTGAAGGCGCGCGGGTGGCGCGCCTCCAGAATCCGCAGCAGCCGATCGAACAGCAAGCCGCCGGCCCGGTCGCCGAGCCGCCGCGCGAACCCCAGCCCGGCCCGCGTCAGTTGGACTTCGACGTCGCGGGCACGGGTGTCCGGGGCCATCTCCTGGGCCTTATCCTGAGCCATAAAGCCGGGATCGCGCATACGCCTGTCTCCTTCCCTTCGGAATGGTCGTGTGGCGGGCGGAGCCCGCCGGGCTTCGGCAATACAGCCCGGTGGTCATACCATCCTTGATGACGGTCAAGCCCAAGGTCCCGAACGGCCGCCTGGGGCGATCAGCCGCACATGCCCCCGCAGCAGGAGCCGGAACGCCGGGCGACCAGACGCTCGTAGGACAAGTGCAGTTGCCCGGCGGGCGGGATGACCCCTTGCATCAGGTCGAGCACCTGCTCCGCGCTGGTGCCCGGCGGGCAGTCGGTGATCTCGCAGACCAGCCCGCCGTCCGCCACGCCGAGCGGCGTCTCGGCGGCGACCGCGCTCGCCTGTCCGCCGCGCCCGATGCGCACCCGCAGGGAGGTCGCCGGGGCGGTGCCGGACTCGGGCCGCCCGATGCGCACCCGCCAGCGCTCCGGCCCGCGCTCCAGATAGGTCCAGCTCACCGCATCGCCGAACAGCGCCTGGATCTGGAGAGAGAGCGGGCGCGGGTCATGGTCGTTGACCAGCACGAAGCCGCGGCCCGGCGCCAATTCCTGCGTGGCCTGGAGGATCAGCGGGTGGCGCTGGTGGGGCGGAATGGACTGGACGTCGATGACCGGCTCGGCCGCGGTGGACTGTTCGGCGATCTGCATGGGGGAGGTCCGAAGGGTTGCGATGTGGCGACAAGCCTAAAGGACTGGTCCTATCGGCTCTTTGTTCCAGGACAAATTGAGACCTTGGTTCCGGTTTTGAGTTTCAATCCGAGCGCAGGCGGGTTGCGGCGCGGCGCGCGGGCGGTCATCTTGGAAGGCAACTTTTCCGTGACGGCTGCCCGCAGGGGTGGTCGGGCACGACCTTTTGAGGATGGTCTGATGACGCCGCTTGCCCCCGATCCCGCCAGTCTGCGTGGCCTGCGGCTGTTCTCCGGTCTGGACGCGGCGGCCCTGGCCGAGATCGTCCGGTCCGCCCATACCCGGCGGATCGAGAAGGGAACCACCATTTTTTCCCAGGGCGACCGGGCGGCCCTCTGCCACGCGCTGATCGACGGGCGGGTCAAGATCGTCCAGACCGGGGCCGACGGTCAGCAACTGGTGGTCCGCTACATCGGTGCGGGGGAGATGTTCGGCACGGCGGCGGTCTTCTCGGGCGGCATCTACCCCGCCGACGCGCTCGCCATGGTCGATTGCGTCGGCGTGCACTGGACCGCCGCGACGATGGGCGAACTGATGGAGCGCTACCCCCGCATCGCGCTGAACGCCCTGGACATCGTCGGCCGCCGCCTTCAGGAGGTGCAGACCCGCCTGCGCGAGTTGTCCACCGAGCGGGTCGAGCGTCGCGTCGCCCACGCGCTCCTGCGGCTGGCCCGTCAGGCGGGCCGCCGGGTCGGGAACGGCATCGAGATCGACTTTCCGCTGTCCCGTCAGGACATCGCGGAAATGACCGGAACCACGCTGCACACGGTGAGCCGCATCCTCAGCGGTTGGGAGGGACAAGGGATCGTCGAGGGCGGACGCCAGCAGGTGACGATCCGCCAGCCGCATGCCCTGGTTGTCATCGCCGAGGATCTGCCCAAGCCGGAGAAGCCGGAAGCGACCCCGAAAGCGGAGAAGTAGGCGGAGCCGAACCTCCATTCCGTTTGCGCGGGCGCAAAGAAACGCGCGCGCCGGTGCGCTAGGGTGCCGGGATGATCGCTCCGCCATCACCTTGCGCCACCGCGGCCTTGCCCTCGTCCTCCGACCTCGTCGAGGATGTGCTGGAGCGCTGGCCTTCGACCATTTCCGTGTTCCTCAAGCACCGGATGGCCTGTCCCGGCTGCCCGATGGCGCGTTTCCAGACCGTCGCCGAGGTGGCGGACGACTATGGCCTGGACACCGACGCTCTGCTCGACGAGTTCGCGCGGGCCATCGCGGCTAACGGTTGACGTTCCTTGCCGCCGGCCCTTCATCGCCGACGGGTCAGCAGCATCCGTCCGTAGACCATGGCGAACATCAGGAAGGCGGCAACCCACAGGACACCCGCCAGCGGCAACAGCAGCATCGTGCGTTGCGGGTCGAGGGCGGCAGCCATCCGCGCGCCCGCTGCCAGCGTCACGGCGACGTAAATCGCCACCGTCGCCCAGGAAGCGGTGAGCGCCCGCCCGGTGTGGCCCAGGGTGACGCGGGTCATCATCGCCAGTGTCATGCCGCCGATGGCGCCCGCGGTCCAGGCGTGGAGCGCCGCGCTTCCATGAGCGGCACTGCCGTTCAGCGAGGCCCAGGCCGCCAGCAGGAACCCGACCGGGATGAAAGCGTAGGCGACGTGCAGGACGAGCACGAGCGGCTCGGACAGCGTGCGCTGCGCTTGCCACCGCGTGAGCCGCACCGCCTGCGCCAAGCCGGCGACCAGCAGCAGGGCGCCGGTCAGGCGCTCGTCCAGCACCGCGCCGTCCCGCAGGATCCAGGCGATCAGAGCCAACAGGCCGACCCCCATCGCCGTACTGTCGAAGCGGGAGAAGGGTGCCGGCAGCCGCGCGCCGCCGCGCGCCCTCAGCCAATTCCCGGTGAAGCTCGGGATGATCCGCCCGCCGATCAGCATGATCAAGGTGACAATCGCCGCCACCGCGAGTCGCGTGCCGTGGACGCTCTGCCCGAAGCGCCACAGCTCCCAATGGAACAGGCCCTGCGCGCCGATCAGGACGGCAAGGACGGCGACGACCTTCAGATTGCGCCAGTTCCTCGCCGCGGCGATCTCCCGCCCGGCCACAGCGGCGAGGGCCACCGGAAACAACAGCGCGAGCAACGCGATCGCCAACGGTCCCAGAGCCGCCGATCCGGCCACGCCCAGCCGTCCCACGACCCAGACGGCGAACAGCGCCGCCAGCGGCCAGCCGGCCACGGGCGGACGCCCGGTCCAGTTCGGTATCGCCGTCAGCAGGAAGCCGGCAACGATGGCCGGGACGAAACCGAACAGCAGCTCGTGGGCGTGCCAGGAGACGGGGGAAAAATCCATCTCCGGGCTGACGAGGCCGAGGAACCATGGCACCCAGACGGCGATCAGTGCGGCGGCATAGAGCGCCCCGAACAGGAAGAAGGGACGGAAGCCGGCGCTGAAGAGGGTGATGGGCTTCATCGGGGGCCTTTTACGTTAAAGGGTCAACACACCGCGGCTTCGTCCACACGGGGCTTGGACAGGAACGGCCAGTAGATTTTCAGCCAGAGTAGGAAGGCCGCCGCCCAGAGCAGGGCCGCCAGCGCGTGCGGCGGTCCAGGTGGCACAGGCACAATGCCCAGTTCCGGCAGGACCCGCAGGGCCACCGCCCCCGCCAGCAGCGGAAACGCCAGCCGCGCCCTCGCCGGAAGGGGAAAGGTCCGGCCGGTGTGGAACAGCCCGGCGATGGCGAAGACCGCCAGCACGCCGAGGCCCAGCCCGCCCATCAGCGCCAGATGCAGCGCCGGCGTTTCGGGAAAGTCAGCCCCCAGCCGGGAGGCTCCGATCAACAGCAGGCCGGCGCCCGCCATCAGGCTCGATCCGGCCAAGGCCAGGATCTCCGCGCGAAAGACGGCGCGGCCGATGAAGGATTCGGCAACCCGGTCGAGAAAGGCGGCTCCGGCGGCGACGAACAGATAGGCGCTCACCATGGGCGATAGCCCGGCGATCTCCCCGGCCAGGGCGATGGCGACCAGACCGGGCGCCAGATTGAGGCGTCCCGGATGGGGCCGGTAGGGCGAACTGCTCTGGCTGGGGTCGAGGACGAGATTCGTGACGGGCACCGAAATGCGCGCCAGAACGAGACCCAGAAGCCCGAGCAGCACCAGACCGGCGGCGTGCAGTCCGGCCTGCGCCCACTCAACGTCACCGATGACAAAAGCGGCGTGGACCACGGCACCCGAAACCGCGAGTGCGCTCAGCCAGAGGAGAACGCCGAGCAACCGGCTGGTGCGCTTGCGCCAGGACACCGTCGCGACGTAGAGGGGCAGGGCGGCGAGCCACGCCGTGTCGGCGACCGTGGCGACAACGGCCGACCCGTCGGCACCGGTCAGCCCGGCGACCCGCCCGATCCCCCACAGTGCCGCCAGCGCGAAGAGGGCGCGCCCCTGAAGCCGCCGGCTGTCGGTCCATTCCGGGATCGCCGTGGTGATGAAGCCGATCACCGCCGCGCCGAAGGAGCCGAACAGCATCTCGTGCGCGTGCCACAGCCCCGGCGGGATCGCGCCGTCGAAGGGCAGGGCGAAGCCGTTGACCACCGCCCACAGCACCGGCCACAGAGCAGCGTGCAGGGCCGACAGCGGGAAGAACAGCCGCAGCCCCTCGTCGCCGAGGATGCCGGCGAGGGTCGGCGCGCGGGCGGTTCGGATCGTGTCCGTCACGGGGTCCGCCTTTCGTCGATGTCGTGGATGTGGCGGAACAGCGGGTCGTCGGACAGAAATCCGGCGACCAGCCGGTAGACGGTGCCGTCGTCGCGCCCGCCCGGTTCGCCGGGAACGGCGCGCGTCCCGGCGATGCCGCGCCCCTGGGCGTCCATGACCACGACCCGGTGGGCGATGCGCACCGCCTCCATCAGGTCGTGGGTGATGAACAGGGCGCCGAAGCGCGCCCCGCGCGCCGCCTCGATCAGCAGATCCTGCATGCGGCGCTTCAGGGCGACGTCGAGCGCGGTGAAGGGCTCGTCGAAATAGACGAAGTCGGGGTCGATCGCCAGCGCCCGCGCGATGGCGGCGCGTTGGCGCATGCCGCCCGACAGCTCGACGGGGAACTTGTCGAGGTCGGCGCGGTCGAGTGCCACCCGCCTTGCGGCCTCTTCCGCCCGCTCCCGCCGTTCGCGGCGGGGCAGGCCGAGCAGGCGCAGCGGGTAGGCGATGTTGGCCCGCGCCGTCGCCCAGGGCAGCAGGCGCGGGTCCTGGAACACCATGCCGTGGCGGCGGTAGCGACGCGCGACGCGGCCCCGCGACGGCTCGACCACCCCGGCGGCGATGTGCGCCAGCGTGCTCTTGCCGCAGCCCGAGGGGCCGACGAGCGCCGCCACCTCGCCCGCCGCCAGCGACAGGTCCACGGCGTCGAGCACCGTGCGGCCGAGATAGGCGTGGCCGATGCCGGACAGCGTCAGGGAGGGGGCGGTGCCCATCGTTTCCCGGGTCATGGCAGGGTGCCTTTCCGATTTTAGAAGCTGACCTTCAGGCCGGCGTAGAAGGCCCGCCCGTCGCCCGGCAGGTAGACCGCCTGGGTGGGCGACGCCTGATCGACGATCAGCGTCGAGGAGGCGTAGGTCGCGTCGAAGATGTTGCGCGCCTCGCCATAGACGCTGACACGCTCGTTGATGGCGTAGGTGCTGCGCAGATCGACGGTGGCGTAGCCGTCCGTGTAGACACTGTTCATGTTGTCGACGGGGGTCTTGCCGGGATACCAGTCCACCTCCGCTCCCACCGACAGCGCCGTGGTGATGTCGTAGCGCGCCGAGGCGTTGATGACGTGGCGCGGCGCGCCGGCCAGCCGGTTGTCGCCGCGCACCGGATCGTCCTGGAAGCGGAAATCCTGGAAGGTGTAGGCGATCCGGCCGCTCAGCCGCTCGGTGAGGAAGGCCGACAGCCCCATATCGACGCCGAAATGCCGCGTCCGGTCGGCGTTCACCGCGCCGAGCGAGGCCCCGGTGGCGTCGCGCAGGCTCAGCAGCTCGTTCTTGACCCAGGAGTAATAGGTCCCGGCATCGACCGCGACGACCCCGAAACGGCCGCGCCAGCCTGCCTCGATGGTGGTCGCCGTCTGCGCCTTGAGGTCCGGCGTGCGGTAGGCGGTCGAGACGAGGCCAGGCTGGGCCGGGTTCGGACGCCCGGCGCTGCTGTTCGGCGTGCCGTTGACGGTGGCGATCAGGTCGTCGTGGGTCGGCGGCTCGAAGCTGCGGCTGACCGCGGCGTAGAGGGTGTGGTCCTCCAGCGGCTTCCAGGTCAGGCCGAGGCTGGGGCTGACTCCGGTGTAGCTGCGGTCGTAGCTGGTGTCGCCGGCGGGGATCGAGCCGGCCGGCAGCGCCACCCGCGGGTTGGCCGGGTTGAAGGCGATGGTCGGCCGCCGCGCCGCGCCGAAGGTGTCGCCGTTCTCGCGCGTGGCGTGGGTGACGGTGACCGCCGGGGACAGCGTGAGCGCGTTGCCCAGCGGCAGGTTCAGGCCACTGTGCAGCGCCAGGGTGGAGGCGTCCATCGTGCTGCGCCCGAACAGGGCGCCCTGGCTGCCGGCGTTGTTCAGGTAATCCTTGCGGTCCGCCGATCCGACGACGTAGCGCAGGGTCGTCTCGAACAGCGGCAGGGGCTGGCTCGCGTCGGGGCTGTAGGCGTAGCGTGCGACGGCGGTGACGTCGCCGCCCTCCGTTTTGCGGATGCCCGAGGAGATCGGGAAGCGGAACGTATCGTCCGTGTGGGTGTAGCCCAGCGCCACGTCCAGCAGGTGCGAGCCGAAGGTCGCCGTGGTCCGGTTGCCGACGCGGAACTGCTTGGCTTCGCGCTCGGGCCGGTCGCGGACGACGTTCGGTCCCGGATTGGTGGCGACGCCGTTGACCACGCGGGGGCCGGTGTAGACCGCCTTGGGGTTCGATTCCAGAAGCTGGCGGGTCAGCGGGCCGGCGACGTCGAAGGACAGGTCGGTGTAGCCGGCAAAGAAGCGGGTGGTGACGGTGTCGGACAGCACGGCGCCCGCGTTGGCGTCGAAGCCGGTGCGTTCGGAGCTGTTGTAGTCGCGGTAGCCGTCGCGCTGGCTGCGCTGGACCTGGACCAGCCCATCGAGCTTTCCGGCGCTGCCGCCGGCCTGCAGGCTGGTGTTGAATTGGCCGAAGCTGCCGCCCTCGACGCCCAGCCGGTAGCCCGGCGCGGAGGAGCCGGTGGGGGAGATGAAATTGATCGCCCCGCCCAGCATGCTGGCGCCCAGCCGGTTGGCGGTGTAGCCGCGGTAGATCTCGGTGAACTCCGCTTGGCGCGGGTTGGCCAGCCCGACGATATAGGAGCCGTCGGCCCGATTCAGCGGCAGGCCGTTCTGCAGGGCCAGGATGCCGCGCTCCACCGGATTCTGCTGGAGCCCGGAGCCGCGGATCTGGATACGCGGCTGGTCGTTGCCGCCGAAGAAGTTCTGCACCACCACGCCGGGTACTCCGGACAGCGCGTCGGACACCGTGACGTTCGCTTTGCCGGTCAGATCCTCCTCCGCCACCAGGGCGGTGCCGCCGGGGATCGCTTCCAGACGGCGGCGGGCGGTCGCCTCGGCACTGTCGGTCTGTCCCTCGACCATGACCGGGGAGAGGAAGACGGCGGCCCCCGGTGCCGCCGACTGCGCGTGGGCCGGCGGCGAAGCCGCGGCGCCCAGAGAGGCCATGGCCAACCCGGCCAGAAGGATGGGGGCGCGGGTGGCGGTGTCCGCTCGCGCGGTTCGGAACGCCGCTTGGCCGGCCTGTCCCCGTGTCGTCATGGTGCTCGTTTCCCCGGAAAAGCCGATGTCTCGGACTTAAATGCAAATGATTGTCGTTCGCATTTTATCGGCCTTTCGGGTGGGCTGTTTGTCCGCGGTCAAGTTCGAGGCGGAAAAGCAGCGTGCACGGTCGATTTTTTCCCCGCTGGCGCCGGCCTTGGCGGTCAGCGCTTGACGCCCCAGGGGCGCGCGGCGTTGCGCCAGCGTTCGAACTCGGACCGGATGGGGTGGACCAGCGTGTATTCGACGACGATCAGCCCGGTCACCGCGATCAGCACCCAGGCCAGCGCCTCGGCCACGTCGAGATTGGCGCGGGCGGCGGCCAGCGCGCCGCCGATGCCGCCGGTGTTGGCGAGAAGCTCGGCCATCACCGCCACCTTGAAGGCCGAGCCGAGCGCCACGGTCAGCGCCGGGAACAGGAAGGCGGCGACGTGGCGCAGCCCGAGCGTGGTCAGCCGGGCGAGCGGGCCGGCGCCGAAGGCGCGGGCCATGTCGTCCAGCCCGCGGTCGCGGGTGACAGCGCCCTCGGCCACGCCGACGAAGACCACCGGGGTCGCGGCGACCAGCACCGTCGTGATGATCGTTCCGTCGGTGGAGCCGAACCAGATCATCGCCAGCACGATCCAGGCGATGGGCGGGACCCCCAGCAGGACGGTCAGGATCGGGCGGGCCAGCCGCATCGTCGCCGGCGAATAGCCGGCGGCCAGCCCGCCCGCGGCGCCGGCAAGGGCGGCCAGCGCGAAGCCCTCGACCGCGCGCAGCGTGGTCTGACCGGCCAGTTCCCAGGCGGCGGGATCGGCGGCGATGGTCAGTCCGGCGGTCAGGGTCGCCAGCGGGGCCGGCAGGATGAAGTCGCCGTAGCGCTCATGCCCCGCCTGCCAGAGCGCGGCGAACAGGGCCAGCCCGGCCAGCCCGGCCCAGCCCGACCACAGGAATTGCCCGACCCGGCCCAGCCGGTCGAGAACCGCGTCGGCGCGCGCCGTCGTCATGCCGCACCTCACAGATAAAAGTCCGCCGCCGGCAGCGCGCCGCCGATGATCTTGGGGTCGAACTCCGCCAGGGCGCGGAAGACGGCTTCCATCGGTTCGCGAACGGCGCTGGCCCGTTGAGCGACCAGATTGGAATGGGGGATTGCCTGCTCGATGACCGGCCAGGGCAGGCCGAGCGGCGCCGCAGCGTCGTTGGCGGCCCGCGCCGGGTCGGCGTTGACCGAGGCGGTCGCCTTGGCCAGCGCGTCGTGCAGCGCCTCGACGCTGGCGGGATGCTCCGCCAGGAAGGTGGCGGAGACGCCGAGCCCGGCCTGCGGGAGGGCCGTTGCCAGTCCGGTGGCGGCGCCCCAGGCGTGCTGGATGTCGAGAACCCGCGTCACCGTCTTGCCGGCCATCCCGGCGCGCAGGATGGCGGCGGAGGCCGCCGGCTCGGGCAGCAGGGCGGCGTCGGCCCGCCCGGTGACGAGAAGCTGGATCGCCTCCATCGGCGTGCCCGTGAATTGAAGGGCGACATCGCCGTCGGCCGTCAGCCGCTCCGCCGCCAGCAGGCGCCGGAACACGTATTCCGGCGTGTCGTTGCGGAAGGGGATCGCGACGCTCCGGCCCTTCAGAGCGGCCACCGAGGTCAGCGACGGATCGGTGGACAGCAGATACAGCAGACCGTTGGTCATCACGTTGACCAGCCGGACGCCGAGCCCCTTGTTGAACAGGTTGGCGGCGGACTGGGTCGGCAGCACGAAGGTCTGCATGGTGCCGGAGGTCAGCCCGGCGCGCAGTTCGTCCGGGGTGCGCCACGCCTTGAACACCACCTTGTCGGCGACTGGGCGGAGCAGGCCGGAGGCGATGGCGTGAACCAGCGTGATCGACGGCCCCGCCGGCGGTCCCCACAGGGTCAGCCTGTCTCTTATACACATCTCCGAGCCCACGAGACTATAAC